>NZ_JBFPJH010000019.1:0-31722 GCF_040838255.1 Bacillus sp. C30
CTCATATATAAGACATTTAATACACTATGTTAAACATCTTGTATATTCGCAAAAAAGGATGTATCAAAATCATTTTGACACACCCTTCTCCTATTAAACTACTATTGTAATATGACCAAACCTAAAATCTCGACTTAAGAGACTTCACAAATTAGCTCTCTACTATTTCAAACATATTTCCACTTACACAACTATCCCACATTACCCTTCACTTTCTCAATAACATCTTCTATACGCTTAGCTATACATTCTGGCTCCCAATCTCCCTCACCATGCATAGCTGTATAAACCGGACAATTCTCATCATTACTATCTACAAAGATCGGGTCTCCGAGATACGAATCTATCCCAATTACAACCCATCCCTCTTTCCAATCTCCCTCTTCATTTCCGACTAAGCTTTGCCCTTCCTCATCAAAGCTATAACCAAGTTGTCCTTCTTCTATTTCTTCACTATTAAATAATTCGATTGTCATAGGTTCAAATTCACACTCTAACTCAATTTCATTATCCTCAGCGCGATCTACATGTGCTAAAAGTTGTTTAATTTTATTGTGGTTAATCATAAGATTTTCTCCCTCTATTGCGCAATTTTTTAATTAACTATAATATACAAAATAAAGTTTATACAACTATTATTTGAGGTGACCAAATATGAAGACTACACTTTGGGCAGAAGATGACTATTTAAAATTAGCACCTATTAACGACGAACTAATAAAAAAAGCAGAAGAAGTACTAAACGTAAAGCTCCCAGAATCGTACATAAATCTTCTAAAAGAACAAAACGGAGGAACTCTTCGATTAGATGCTCATCCTACTTCAGAGCCAAATTCTTGGGCGGACGATCACGTTAATGTTTCTGGATTATATGGCATTTCTTTTGATGAAAATGAGTCTAGTATTTTAGAGAGCCATTATTTAATTCAGGAATGGGACATGCCTGAGAATATCGTGCTTTTATCTGGTGACGGACATACGTGGATTGCACTAGACTATCGAAACGTAGCTGAAAATCCTCCAGTTATATTTATCGATAATGAGTTTGAGGAAATTATTGAATTAGCACCTAACTTTGAAAGCTTCTTACAAAACTTAACTACTTACGATTATGATGAAGAATAAACCTATCTCTAAAGGAGTACACAATGGTGCAAGATTTTATTATAAAGTGAAACTTTAATCAGTGGGGGTTTTGTTCATCCCCCACTGATTATTAGCCTTCACCAATCGGGCTTTTACGGGCAGTTGATCTCCCACCTAACTTCTTTGCTCCAGCCGAATTTTGAAGTGAGAGTCTTACTGCCCGTTAATGCGGGATAAACATCAAAAAGAACATTCTATTGCATAATGTTTCACATGAAACTATCCATATTTTAGATTATCTTTCGACTTCTCATTCCTTGCAAAGTACTTTTTCATTATATAAAAATAGTAAAAGCATCCTTTATATGAAGGATGCTTTTACTATTCACCTACCACTTCCCCCTACACTCTTCAATCAAACACAGCAAATACCTCTTCGTCATATCAGCCCTCCTCCAAATAGAGAGCTCGCGCTTTCCCTTTGGATTATTTCGCATTCGCTCTACCTCTTTTAATAAAGGCTCCCATTCTTTCGCTGAACGTTCTAATAAGTATTGCAATCCTCTATCTTTTGAAACAATTGTTTTATGATCTAACGTATATAAAATACGTCCCATCGTAACGACAGCTGATTCTACCCATTCTTCTATGAAAAATAAATAAGGACGCTTCGCTTTTTCAAGCCAGTAATGTTCTACGTTGTATTTCATTGTATTTACTACATCGTCCCACTTTATTTGAAAGGAAAGGTCTTCTACTTCTTTCCCGCTAACTGTAATACCTTGATTTTTCAATGTCCACCATGTGACCGCGTTAATATCCCAATGACCAATATCAGCCTTACCATCTGCACAATACACGTACTCATTTATTTCATGATTGTATTTCCCCAAGTCAGCAAGCGGAATATACATACCGTCCATTCTTTTACCTAACGTACTTTTACTAATTTTTTTATGCAGTTCTATAATTTGTTGTTTTTCAGCTTCATTCACGGAATCACTTATTACCGTAACAAAATCAACATCGCTCGTTTCTATATGAAATGCTCCTAACGCGATTGATCCGTAAATATATACCCCGACTATTTTTTCATCCGAAAAAATTCCTTTTAATTCTACTATGTACTGCTCCATTAATTGCTTTACTTCTTCTGGTAAAGCATGTTTTATTCCATTCTCCACATCTATCCCTCCAATAAAAAAAGCCTTCGCAAATTCGCAAAGGCTTCATGCTTTATAAATATTTCTCGATTTCTTCATAAACATCCTTCAAACGTGGATTTCCTTCTCCAACGATTTCACCATTTACAAGAACGACTGGATAAAATAGATCTTCCTCCACTACTCGCTCTGCGAATACTTTTTTATCTTCATCTTCTTGTTCTTCTTGAAAATCAATATACTCAAACTTAAATTTATTTTCTTGTCCTTCATATTTACGACCAATCGCCGCTTGTAACCACTCAAACGTTTCTGTTGAAGATGGCATTCCAACGCAGCTCGCACAAATTACTTTCGTCCCATACACTTGCACATTAACCATTTCTTCTCCCCCACTTCTTGTTTCAACAGTATATTCAGATGTCTTAGTACATAAGCACATCATTTTACAAACTTATTCCATACCCCTATACTGAAAAAACACGTTGTACACACGATATAATATTTTGACAATAAAACAAGAAGAGAAAAAATAGATTTTCCCCTCTATCTTGATTATAATAAAACTGATGAAAGGAGTCGATAAAAATGGAAAACCCACATATGCAAGAACAGGTACTAGAGGTATTAGATAAATTACGTCCATTCTTACTTCGCGATGGCGGAGACGTTGAATTAGTAGACATTGAAGAAGGTATCGTAAAATTACGCCTTATGGGTGCATGCGGAAGCTGCCCAAGTTCTACAATCACACTAAAAGCTGGTATCGAACGCGCACTACTTGAAGAAGTACCAGGCGTTATTGAAGTAGAACAAGTATTTTAATTTAAAAGCGGCGGTGGCTCGTTCAGCTCTGACTGGCTAAGGTTCTTTCGCATAGAAGGCGCTTTTTGCCTTCTATGCGGAAGGTTCTTAGACACGAAGAGCTAGCCACCAGAGCTAGATAACATCTAAAAGCGGAAGCGGTTCGTTCAAAATGTGAGGAGGATGGAGCTTCTGACATAGAGGCGCTTTTTGCCTCGGCGGAAGAAGCGAAGCCACCGAACATTTTAGCCGCTGGAGCTAGATATTAATCTAAAAGCGGAAGCGGCTCGTTCAGAATCGCTTCCTAGAAAGAGACCCAAATGGGTCTCTTTTTTTATTCAAATAACACTTCCCCTTTAACATCATAAAACAAAATTGGAAATCCTTCTCAAAAAGTGCGATAATTAATACTATAGAATCGTTCACACATATACAGAAAAAAACATAGGGGGACGACACATGCCAAGAATGGGGAACACTTTCTTAACAATTCAAGAACTAGAAAAGAAAAAAGAGTATTTATTAGACCTTTCATCCGTTATACCAACATGGAATGCAAGTTATCAATTTTTATTTAAAGAAATCCAGCAAGAATTATTGAGTAAAGTAAATGAAAAAATCGAAAGACATCAATTCATTTTAAATATATGTGCAGATCAACAGGTAGGGGCATAATGTATTACATACAATTGTGATATATAAAAAAGAGACCTCACCCGGTCTCTTTTTTCATTTTAAGATAGCCAATCTAATTTCCTAATACCTAACTTATCAACAGGTAAACGAAATGACTCGTAAAAATGATTCATAAATTGCTCAGTGCGCTTCACATCATGTAAAATGATTTCTAAACGGGCTCTATATATGCCTTTTTGTTCTTCGTTTCCTGTTTGATAATATCGTTCAATCGTTTCAAAGTAGTGAAGCGGGAACAGAAGCCTTGCGAATAATAAGCGCCAACCAAATGAAGAGAGCGAATAATTACGTTCATAATCTGTAATGAATTGAACTACCGTTTGCTCCCAATCTTTCTTTTTTTCTATCATCATATAGCGAATACATTCTGCTATATCTCTACTTGGGTGATCATATACCCAATCAAAAGGAAGTTTTAAACGCTTCGTTTGCTGCCATAATAAAGGTGTAAATCGTTCTTGGCAAATTGTTGCTGCGTCAGTTATTTGTGGTGTATCGTCCATTTCTGTATCGACAACATATTGAATTGCATTTTCTGCAACTCCTAAGTAATACGGGAAGGATTCAATAAACAATTGATCGAATACGTCTGAAGGATGGTTCA
The DNA here is from genome assembly GCF_040838255.1 of Bacillus sp. C30. Taxonomy (NCBI): domain Bacteria; kingdom Bacillati; phylum Bacillota; class Bacilli; order Caryophanales; family Bacillaceae; genus Bacillus; species Bacillus sp. C30. The sequence continues at coordinate 4,354 of NZ_JBFPJH010000019.1, forward strand.
TCACTTGCGATTGCCAAAACCTTTCTAATTGGTCGAGCCTTTTTTCCCATAATGCTTTCCATTCACCAATGCGGCTTAATTGCTCAACTTCTTCTGGAAAGAATGCGCCACGTTTATGGAATATAGAAAGCTCACTTCCTAATGATGTAGCATGTCGCTCTAACATACGCATACCTTTTAATAAGCAGTAATTTTTTTCTTCTATCTCACTTACATAGTAGCCGTGTATAGTCGGAACGAAAGTCGAAACAGTTATATCCCCTTGCTGGTTCATATAATCACTGAGCTTTTTCATCTCTACAAGTACTTCTTCCTCCATTTCTCCAATTGGAACAAGTACATAAATTTTGTTGCGAATCCAAAAGCTTTTATAGGGGCCAAGGGGGATTAATTCTTTAACATGCATGTGATAATGCTCATAAATATGCTGAATCATCGCAGTCGCCACCTATGGTTTTTCTTTATATATATGAGCTTGTGCTCGCCTTTCATTCCTATGCACATGATAAAGCAATGAAACGTATACAAATACTAAAAAGAAAAAAAGGTGATAAACATGAAAGACTCAAATCAACTACAAGAAAGAGCATTACAACTATTACAAGAGCGCGGTGTAACAATTGACGATATTGCTGATCTTGTTCATTTTCTTCAAAAGAAATACCATGCAAATTTAGAGATGTCAGAATGTCGTTATAACGTTGAGCGTGTACTATCAAAACGAGAAGTACAAAACGCTCTTATTACAGGCATTGAACTTGATGTCCTTGCTGAAAAAGGAATGTTAAGTCAGCCGTTACAAGATATCGTAAAACGCGATGAAGGACTATATGGAATTGATGAAGTCATCGCACTTTCAATCGTTAACGTGTACGGGTCAATTGGCTTCACGAACTTTGGATATATCGATAAATTAAAACCAGGTATTTTAGAATACTTAAATGATAAATCAACTGGAAAGGTGCATACATTCCTTGATGATATCGTTGGCGGAATCGCTGCCGCTGCTTCAAGTCGTTTAGCGCACCGTGCTGAGCATTCGGAATAAGGGGTCTAGGCCGTCAGTTTCACACTGACGGCCTTTCATATTCCATAAGCATGAACTCTCTTCCACGGCTCAAAAAAAGAGGTCCTACTTGAAATCCAATGTTTTTATACAGCCTAATCGCTCTCTTATTGAATGTCGCTACACTCAGTCGAAACATTTTCGAATTCAATTCCTCAGTAGCAAATGCTATTCCCGCTTGAAAAAATATTTCCCCCATCCCTTTTCCTGTTAACTCCGGCTTCATTCCAAGCCCAATATCTACTACATCTTCTCCCCTATATAAATTAGCATCTCTTCCCCCTGGCACTTGTGCATTTTCTCCAAAACAAAAATAGCCGATGAATTCTCCATTCTCTCCGCAACAACCGTAATACGTCCCATCTAGCAACTCTTCTATTACTTCAGCATCTCCCGAAAAGCTATATAACGTATAGGGATTTTCATACTTCCACGTATTTATTTCTTTCGCTTCTTCTTCTGTTAACTTATGTATATCCATTCATCTCGCTCCTTATCAAATACTCTACTAATCTATATGTATTTACTCATTCATTTTCCAAACTTGATTCTCCTCTAATCGTAATATGCATAGTTACATACGCACACCCCTTTAAAAAATGCTAAAATTTATTTGAATCGCTGTTGTTACACTTCTTGATTAAGAAAGACTGTTAACCGGAAAATTAACGTCTTATCAAACTCAAGCAATTGGCACGTTTTGTCATCATGAAAGACACTCGAAAGAGTGTCTTTTTTTCTATACCTGAGCAGGACCTGCTCATTTACAAAATTAATGCATAAATTAATATAACTCTTAAACGTATTATTCCCTTTCTATACGTTGCAGCGTTCGTTGCGACATATTCGGATAATAAAAAGCACTCCAGCCAGAGTGCTTTTTACTTTCAAACAAGGAGGTTACATATATGGATAGTACTCTTGTATTTAACTTTGGCATTGGTATTGTTATCATTTTATTCGTCTTCTTTGTACTTTGTATGAGCGGGATATAGTAATCTTTTATGCTGATAACTCCTTTAAAGTATCACTCAATTTAAACTTTCTTAATTGTAATGAAGCAATCATTGCTGCTCCTGCTCCGAGTATAATGCTAGCTAGTGCCAATATTAAAACTTGATTATACGGAATGATAATAACCGTTAACTCTAAGCTTGATAACACAATATAACTAAATACAATTCCACCTAAAACCCCAATACAACCAGCTATCGCTCCAAGTAAAGTGCCCTCTAATAAAACAATCCGTCTCATTTGCTTCGGAATAGCTCCTACCGCACGAATCATACTAATTTCAGCACGTCTTTCATGTAAACTTGAGACAATCGCATTCATTAACCCTATACCAGAAATAATGAAAACAATTACAACTAACAAGCGAATTAACATCATCATTTTCGATAATAACTGCTCCTGTTCTTTTAATAAATCATGGCTATTAATAACTTCTACGTTCTCTTTATTATTTGTAATTTGTTTTACTTGCTTCTTAATCTCTTCAAATGATTGATTAGAATTTGTCATAACTTGAATTGCTTCATATCCTTGCACGTGAAACTTATCACGAACCCATTGTTCATTTACGAAAATGTCTAATCCTCTTCCCCTTAATCCTTGCTCAATAATCGAAACGACTTTAATCGTTTGTTTTTCTTTCCCTTTTCCTTGTACTTCAATCGTATCATGCAACTGAATCCCTAATGTTTTAGCAGTTCTCTTCGTAACGACTCCCTCACCATCTTGTAATGGCTTATTTAAATCTTGTCCTGTAATCACTTTCGCTTTTGTTACTTTTTGATAAGCAACAATATCATTCCCCACAACTTCTATCACATCATATTCAAAATCATCTTTCCTCACATTTTCATACCACTCTTGATCCGCTTTTTTAAAATCATAATTTATAAGCTTCGCTGTAAAGTCAGTAACATTTGCTACGCTCTCTTCTACACCATCAATTTTTTTAACCTTCTCCATCCAACTAAATGGTAATACTTCAGTACTTTGCGACTCTATTGGAATTCTTATTACTAAATCAGCTGGTAAATGTTTTTGTAACCCATCTTTCATGCCTTCGTAAATAGAGTTTATATACATCGTTCCAACAAGTGCTAACATAAAACCAAATGCTAGTATAGCAACCGATACAGCTGCCTTATTTCGATAACGAATTACATTTCGGCTACTAATCGTCGTTTCAATTCGTAATATCATTTGAAGTGGTTTTGCAATCACTGGTGCTATCATCCGAATAAATAACGGAATCGCAAATAACAAACCGACCGCAAATAACAGCGCACCTATCGCACTTGGATTAAAACCGATATATCGCTCTAATACGTTACCCGCTAGTCCAATAACAGTACCAATGATTAAAATGCTACCACTAAAAGCACTCCACCTTTTTTCTTTTTTCTCATTACTAGGAAGACCTGGCCTAAGCGCTTGAACTGGTGGAATCTTTCTAACCATAAAGGCTGGTATAATAGCCCCTATGATAGACATAACAATCCCTAGTAAAAACGTAATGAGTAAAATCTCGCCTGAAATCGAGAATGATTCTTTCACTGCACCCTCAATATTCACCCATTTATTAATAAATGATGCGGCGATTGTTTGCGTACCTGCTCCAAGAATAACTCCTGCTAGTGATCCGATTGCCCCAATACATAAAGCCTCTAATAAAACGACTAATATAATTTGATTTGGGTTACTACCAAGTGCACGTAATAGTGCCCATTGCTTAAATCGACTTCTGACAGATAAGAAGAAACTTCCCATTATTAAAAGGGCTACAACAAATAAGGCAATACCACCTAAACTAAAAATTAACGGTTTCATTACATTTAGTCGTTCAAATGCCTTATCGACATAAGTACGTTGGTCCACCTTTATATTTTCTATCTTCTTATTTACATCAAAAGCAATTGCTTTTTTCACATTTACATCTTGTACTTTCACTTGAACGAGATTGAATTGATTTAGTAAATTTAATTCTTTTTGAAGCCAATGGATTGGAAAATAAGCACTATGCCCCATTGACGCCATTAACGGTGGATTTAAAATACCAACAACTTTCACAGCCTTTTCACCATGCTGCGGGAATGGCAGTTTAATCGTATCTCCTACCCGTATATTTTCACGATCTGTATACCCTTTTGTCAGTGCTACTTCAGCACCTTCTTTCGGATATCGTCCTTCTAATATTTTATAAGAATGCATTTCTGGAGAATCTTGCTCAATACCCCAATAAGATGGCTTTCCCGATAACTCTTTATAATGTGGAAAAGGATACGGTATAAGTGCTTTTGATATTTTTTCAGCATTTTCTAAGCCATCTATTCCTTTTAAACTTTCATTATTTAAATACATGTCATTTTTTATATGGCCAAATTGTAAATTATAATCTCCATACCGACTTACTACTTGTTCCTTCACACTTTGCTCTACTGATTGATTACCTAGTAATAACATCGTCGCTAACATAACACCTAAAGCTGCACCGAGGGCAATCAACATATTCCGCAACCAATTTTGTTTCATCGATTTTATCGCATACTTAATTACCCATCGCATCACCTTTACCTCCTACTTTAAAGTGATGATTCATAATCTCTTGAATTTGAGTAACTTGTTGCGGGATATTTCGAAATTTCCATCCTTTACTTTCAGCATGCTCATGAATCACTTCACCATCTAATAAGAAAACAACTTTATCAGCATGGGCCGCTACGAATGGATCGTGCGTTACAATGACAGCTGTTTGCCCTAATTCATCACATGCATTGCGAAGTGCCGCGATAATATTTTTGCTATTTTCTGAATCCAATGCTCCTGTTGGTTCATCAGCTAATATAATAGCTGGCTCATTTGCAAAAGCTCTTGCTATTGCAACCCTTTGCTGTTGCCCACCTGATAACTGTGCTGGTAAATGCTTTTCTTTTCCTTTCAATCCAACGAGCTCTAATAAACGATTTGCTGTCACCGTTGCCTTCTTTTGCGAAACATTATCTAATAGTAAAGGCAACCCTACATTTTCCTCCGCATTAAACACTGGAATTAAATTAAACTGCTGAAAAATAAAACCGATTTTATGCCTTCTAAATAAAGCGAGCTCTTTTTCTTTTAATGTTGAAATCTCCGTACCATCAACTCGAATACTACCTACCGATGGAATATCTAATCCACCTAACAGCTGAAGTAAAGTCGTTTTACCCGATCCACTTGCCCCCATAATACAAACAAAGTCACCTTTTTGAATTTGAACATTAATATCTTTTAAGATCTTTACTTTACTATCCCCAATATCAAACGATTTTTCTAACCCTTCAATTTCAATAATATTCATCCCAATATCCCCTTCTCTCTATTTACCAATCTATATATTCTATTCGAAAATGCAAAATCCCTACTATTTTGTATTTTTTTGTCACATACTAACATTTATATTAACCGGTAGTAAGTGCCCGATTAGTGTGAGCAAATAATCAGTGCGGGATGGCCCACCCACCGATTAAAGTTTCATTTTATTTCTCATGTGAGAAAAGTTGATTCTCGCAACGGAAGTAACCATAATAGTTACACAAATATATAAAAACTATTCACATATCCACAAATAGGAGGAAGAACAATGAAACATGTAATCGTTTATGCACACCCGAATACAGAAAGCTTCAACCATGCAATTTTAGAAACTGTAAAAAGTGAATTAGAAGGAAAAGGGCATGAAGTGCGCGTTCGTGATCTATACGAATTAAATTTCAATCCAGTATTAGGTGCTTCCGATTTCATCTCATTTTCCCAAGGAAACACACCAGAAGATATTAAAGAAGAGCAAGAGCATATCTCTTGGGCTGATAGTATTACATTCATTTACCCAGTTTGGTGGGCGGGTCTTCCTGCTATTTTAAAAGGATACGTTGACCGTGTATTTAGCCACGGCTTCGCTTATGCTTACGGTGAGAATGGTATCGAAAAGTTATTAAGCAGTAAAAAAGGATTGTTATTATCTACGATGGGAAATTCGAAAGAAGTATACACAGCAGGCGGTATGTTTGATGCAATGAAAAAAACAACTGATGCTGGTATTTTTGAATTTACAGGCATTGAAACACTGGAGCATACATTCTATACAAGTGTTCCTTCTGTGGATGACAGTGTGCGTAAACAATATCTTGAAGAAGTTAAAGACGTAGTGAATCGTGCGTTTTAATAAAAAAACTCCGGTTATAACAACCGGAGTTTTTATTTCATCATCAATTTCGGAATATATCTTTGAAGAATGCTTTCTAATTCATTCATATCTTCCTGTCTAATAAGTAAATTCACATTATCATTCATTTTTTCTCGCCCGCGATATAAAAATATATTTTCTTTTGGATTTTCCCATGTTGATGTTTTATAGCCTTTTAATTCTTCGTATGAATAAAAGTTCAATCTGTCTATTACACCTTTTTCATATATTTGTACACTTTTAATCAGATGGATAGCTATTAAAGTCATAAAACAACTTACTACAGCATAACTACCTGACTGAACGAGAAACTGTTCAATTGTACCAATATCACCACTTACGTACTGAGCATATGTATACATACATTGTCCGATGAAATACGCCGGTCCAAGTGATGCAATCCAACGCCGTTTCACCCGAGGATATGTCGCAATAAGTTTTCCCGCGCTTTTTTTCATTGCATTTATTTTATATATCTTCCATAGAACAAAGAACAAAACACATAATGCAAAAACAAACATAATGCATGACATCCAGTACACTCTTATTCCCTCCCTTTTTATATCAATACATATAAATTCTACATTTTATATAACTACAGTACATATGCAATTATGCATAAAAAAACAGGCAACCTCCTCCGGTTACCTGCATTTCATTACATCTTCTCAATCCACTCCGTCAAGTTGTGCACAACTTGCGTCGGTTGTACTTCATATTCTGTTAACTTGTCCACAGTTGTTACTCCAGTGTGGACAAGAAGGGTATGCATACTAGCATTTATCCCGGCTAAAATGTCTGTATCGTAGTTATCCCCAACCATTAAAGCTTCTTCTTTTCCTATGCCAAGCACTTTTAACGCTTGTTCCATAATGATTGATTCTGGTTTACCAATAAAGATTGGGTCCACACCTGTTGATACTGCAACAACTGATGTTAATGAACCGTTACCTGGTAATAATCCGCGCTCAGTCGGAATTGCGATATCCCCATTTGTTGAAATAAACGTTGCACCATTACGCACAGCAAGGCACGCTTTTGCTAATTTTTCATATGTGATATCGCGATCTAAACCAACAATGACGAAATCAGGATTTTCATCCACAATTTCAAATCCCTTTTCCACAAGAGCAGCGTGTAAGCCCTCTTCACCAATCATATATACAGTCGCATCTTGTTTACGCTCATAAATAAAGTTCGCTGTAGCCATACTCGTTGTGAATACTTGCTCCGCTTTCGCTGGAATATCGAAACGAACAAGCTTTTCTGCAACTTGTTCTGGTTTACGAGTTGAGTTATTTGTAACGAATAAATATGGAATACCGCGCTCTCCTAACGCTTTTACGAAGTCGCTTGCTTCTTCAATTTGTTCTTCACCGCGATACATTGTACCGTCTAAATCAATTAAATAGCCTTTATACATCTGTTTGTCTCTCCTTCTATGCTAACGTTCTCATCTATCATACCACTCTTATATTAACCCCTTTTTCAAAAGAAAAAAACGCTTTACCTAAAAGCGTCCCATAACGTTCATTTTTTCTCTTTTATTTGGTACGAACAATTACAATCGCCCACGCACATGTTCGTTAGCGCTTTCACATTTGCACCTGCTAATAACCGCTTGTACATATCTTTTTCATCTTCACACACTTGCGGGTATTTCTCCGCTATTTCCTTTAACGGACAGTTTTGCTTTTCAAGTATGAAAGAGCGTTCCCCATCTCTCTTTATTTGAACCATATAACCATTTTTCTCTTGCATAGCAGCTATTTCTTGTACTTTATACGCTAAATTACTTTGGTTACTTATCTTCTTTTTTAACTGTTCTTCCATTCGTTTCGTTCTCGCTTGTAAAACGTAACGAAGTATTTTTTCATCGCCCATTCGAGCTAAATCATCTAATATTTCAATAGCAAACTGCTTATATTCTTTCGGGAATGTATCTTCTCCCTTTTGACTTAATCCATACAAATATGTTGGGCGTCCAACTTGCTGCCTTACCATCTTTGAATAAATTAGCTCATCATTTTCTAGTTTACTTAAATGTCGACGAATCGCCATCTCTGTAATTTCTAAAGCTTCGGCTAATTCTGCTACAGTATGCTCTCCTTTTATCTTCAGTAATTGTACAATCTCTTCTCTCGTAGTACGTGCTTCCCCCATAGCTCACCCTTCTCCCTTTTCTTTCTCCTATACAATATAAGATCCCCAAAGGAATTCCCAGGGATCTTATAAGCACAATTATTCTGGTACAAATGCAGATACAGGTCCTAATTCCTTTTCTAAATAACTGTGAATATTCGCTGGGTATTTCTCTACCACGGCGATATGTTTTTGAATCGTCTTATATAATTCATCATGATTCATTTGAATATAATCTTGCGTAAGCATTTTTCGAAGAAGAATAATTTCTTTAATATGCGCTCCCTCTTCTCCACTTATAACTCTCTCGTCCATTAAAATATCAATAATATCTTCGTAACTTCCTGGATCGCGCATAATAAATCCATCAATCATCGCATTCCCTACATCTAATACACAATCGATAATAAGATGCGCCATGCGCTCTAATGCGTAAAATTCAAACTCGGTTTCATATGTCTTTTTCTCTTGAAATGTATTTGTTGCTCGTTCTAAACATACTAGCATTTGTTCTATTTTTTTTCTGTCTACGAAGTACATGAATGTCACCTACCTGGAAATTAAAGCATTTACATTTTAATTGTAACGCTTTCTTCTGAAAAAATCGACAATTTTTCGAATTCACCTTTTCCTCGTTATTTGTTATAGTTATATTTGTATGATTTTTGAAATTGGAGGAATGCAACCTTGGAACGTGAACTCGCACTAGAAATTGTCCGTGTAACAGAAGCAGCAGCCTTAGCATCCGCACAGTGGATGGGCCGCGGAAAGAAAAACGAAGCAGATGATGCAGCAACTACAGCTATGCGTGATATGTTCGATTCAGTAAACATGGCAGGTACAGTTGTAATTGGTGAAGGAGAACTTGATGAAGCACCGATGTTATATATTGGTGAAAAACTAGGAACAGGTAACGGTCCAGAAGTAGATATCGCCGTTGACCCATTAGAAGGCACAAACATCGTTGCAAAAGGTCTTGCAAATGCAATGGCAGTTATTGCAATCGCGGATAAAGGAAACCTTCTTCATGCTCCGGATATGTACATGGAAAAAATCGCGGTTGGTCCAAAAGCAGCTGGTAAAATTAGCTTAGATGATCCAATTGAAAAAACAATTGATATTGTAGCAGAAGCAAACAATAAAAAAATTCGTGACCTAACGGTTATCATCCAAGAACGTGAACGTCATCAAGATATTATTGACCGTGTTCGTGCAAAAGGTGCACGCGTAAAACTATTTGGTGATGGAGATGTTGGTGCATCAATCGCAACAGCTTTACCTGGAACAGGTATCGACTTATTCGTAGGTATTGGCGGAGCTCCAGAAGGCGTTATCTCTGCAGCAGCATTAAAATGCCTTGAAGGTGAAATGCAAGCTCGCTTAGTTCCAATGAACGAAGAAGAAGAAGCTCGTTGTCGTGAAATGGGATTAGAAGATCCTCGTCAACTTCTTATGTTAGATGACTTAGTATCTGGTGATGATGCAATCTTCTCAGCAACAGGTGTATCTGCTGGTGAATTATTAGACGGCGTGAAATTCCTTGGCGGAGATTTAGCTGAAACATATTCTATCGTAATGCGTTACAAAACAAGAACAGTACGTTTCATTAAAACGCATCACCATTTAGATCATAAACCACACTTAAACTTAGATATTTAATAAAGGAGCCATGTGTATGGAAGAACGTTTCTTTCTGTACGACGATACAGTCGCTACAAGAACTCGTTTCGTTAGCTTTTTGGGGGAAAATGAGCGTCATGATTTAGCGCTTTTATACTCCGATCGTCATTACGGTAAAACGATAGTCCTTGATATGCAAAGCAACAAATTTGCTATCATTGGTCCTGACGATTTAAACGAACAAGGCTACTTAGAGCATGCATTTTCGATGTCTGAAGAAAATGCAGAAGAATTACGCTCATTTTTATTTGAACTTATATAATTTATCTGGTGCACCAGCTATGTTAGCTGGTGTTTTTTTACAATTTATATTTTGAATTTTCAATCTTATGTGTTATACTTATGAACAAATCTATTTGGATAGAAAGGACGTTATCTGCGTATGCCAACATTTACTTTGTAATGGACCAGCAATTGGATAGCATTACTCTCAAAAAAGCACCGTGCTTTTTCAAGGGAGTAGTCTGCCCATTCCCATTACAAAGGAACGTAACGCATCTGTAGTATGATGTTTACGGAGGTTCCTCTTGGGGGAACCTCTATTTATTTTTGTCTACTTCTTATGTCTTCATACTACAAGACATCCAAATAGCTGTATTACGTTCCTTTGCCACTACTATAAGAGGTGAAGGAAAATGCAGAAAGTACAACTTTCTTGGAGTTTATATGAAAGCGAACTAGCAACAATCGAAAAATATTGTAAAAATTGCAGGCGTACTACCCTTTTTACCGACACGAACATTCGCAGGCATAACGCAAACGGAAAGAACATATACCGATTTGCAATTTATAAATGTCCGAAAGATCATACGTGGAATCAAAAACTTCATATTTATAAATCATTTACTGATCACGTCGAAACTGTCGATATGACTCAGCAAGAACAAACGGAAACAAGTACTACCATTTCCATTACACAATACAAAGAAAGTGGTATAGCCGAAATAACGATCGTATTAGACATAGTTTTCGGTTCCCACCGGATTGATAAAGTGTTATCCACATATATTTCAGATTGGAGCCGCACTATCATTGTGGATAAAATTAAAAATGGGCATATCCAATTGAACCGACAACAAATGAAACCAAACGCAATACTTTCTGAAGGCGATCATATTTCGATTTGTTTGTGAGCGAGTATAAAAAAAATCCTCTTACAATCGTAAGAGGATTTTTTCATTTCTTCACTTTTCGTAATACAAAGTGTGCACAACCGAAGTTACAGTACTCGTATAAATACTCTGATAAAGTACTAATTTTCGTATCATATGTCGAACGTTGATTACTATCATCAAAGAATCCGCGCAATCTAAGTTGCTCATAACCCCAGTCTCCAACGATATAATCATATTTATTTAAAATTTCTGCATAGCGCTCTTTAAGTGCTTCTTCACTAAAACCGTCACGAAAGTTTTTAATTACTTCGTACTGAACATTATTAACGCTCACCGTAGTATGAATCTCTTGCTTTTGCTCCATTATGAACTTCCTCTCTAAGCATTCTTCTTTTTATCGTATCACAAAGCATAACAACCAACAATTTCAAATACAAAAAATTGAAAATTAGTGCATGCTATGGAGAAGGAGGTGCTACATCGTGAAAAAACAAATTATACTCTCTCTTCTCACTCTTTCCTTATTTGCAGGCTGCCAATCAACTAATAAAGCCGAAATGGAGCGTGAAGAAGGAAGTCGTGTTCTTGTTTCCAACAAAAACGACATGTATCATACGGAAAATACAAATACACGGCTCACAAGGGTGGGCTATTCATCTAAACAAAAACATGAAGTATCTAACAAACAAGTAGGCGCCATTAACCGTGAGAAAGTCGCTGAAATGATTACAAGCATGACAGTCAAACTTCCTGACGTCACCAATGCCGCTACACTCGTTACCGACGACGAAGTGTTCGTTGTATACCGTGCAAACACAACGGATCCGAAACTCGTAACAGATCAAGTATATAAAACTGCTTTGTCCATCGTTCCTCGCTATTATAAAGCATATGTATCAACAAACCAAAAGTTGATTTCTCAAATTCAAGGTCTTCAATCTGGTAGCTTAAACGATAAAGAATATGAACAAAGTCTTGATATGTTAAAACGTGAAATGAGCGATAATCCTCATTTGAACAATACGGGGGATCAAACTTTAAATGACATGATTAAAAAATAAAAAGGTGGAGAAAACCTCCACCTTTTTACTATTTCTTACGATCCGCATAAACCTCCATCGCATCACACATAAACTGCGCTAAACCTTCACCAAACTTATCAATATTTTTCGTAAAACGCTCATCAGCAACATACATTTGACCGAGCCCCTTAAAGGCTTCTAATGAATATTCACCAAAGTTTTGCAAGTAATCGTACCATACCCCGATTGCGGACTGCGCCTCTTTAGAATCAGGTGCTCCATTTCGAAGTGTTGCTAGATTTCTGTAAATATTATTAAACTCCTCCTGTTTCTCTTTAGACATCCCCTTCGCTGTTTTATTCGCTTTATCTACAGCCTCATCTCCCCATCGTTCACGTGCTTCTTCTTCGTACGGATTATGACTAAAATCAAATCCTTCAAATTTCTCTTTATTCGTCATATCAATCTCTCCTTTTGTATGCTGAATTGTTTTATTAATCGTCGCTATCACCTTATCTAACCTGGCACGCTTTTCAAGAAGCATTTTCTTATGAAGCTGTAGCGCTTCTTCATGATCAAATGATGGACTCATGATAATTTCTTTAATCTTCTTCAAAGGGAAGCCTAGCTCTTTAAAAAATAAAATTTGCTGCAGTGTCTCTAAATTTTCATTGGAATACAGACGATATCCAGACTCTGTCGTCTCATCTGGGGTTAACAACCCAATTTCATCGTAATGATGCAGTGTGCGCACACTAATCCCAACTAAATTAGCTACTTCTTTTACCCTCATTGTCATGCGTATCCCCCCCTTAATACATACGATAAAGTATGACGCAACGTTAGAGTCAATAAGTAAATTCATTTATCTCTAAAAGTTTCATCTCTCCCATATTTCATGCATAATAGATATGTACATATATTAGAAAGCGGTGAAAGTATGGTTTCAAATACTGTAATTGCCAGCATCATATTTCAACTCGTTGTTTCGGTTCTGGTCCCAATTATTGTACTCGTTTATTTCCGTAAAAAATATAATATTAATTGGAAAGTGGTCGGCGTTGGTGTTCTTATCTTTATTGGATTTACCCAAATTCTCGAAACACCGTTCCACCTATTTATGCGTGGTAATCCAGCAATCGCTCCATTTTTAGAAAATCCGTATGTCTTTGCAATTTATGGCGGACTAACTGCTGGTATTTTTGAAGAATTAGGACGCTTCGTTGCCTTCTTCTTCCTACTAAAAAAATATCTAGAATATAAAGATGGCTTCGCTTATGGAATTGGTCATGGCGGGATTGAATCCATTTTAGTTGGCGGATTCTCTGCATTGCAGACACTTATATTCGCTAATGCTATTAACAATGGTAGCTTCGCTCAAATGGCAGAAAAACTACCACAATTAAATCTTGTAAAGGATATGTTAATAGAACAACCTGCTTATTTATACTTCCTTGGCAGCTTGGAAAGAATTATGGCTCTTGTATTGCAAATTGCCTTCACAATGCTTGTCTTATACGCTGTAAAACAAAAGAAATACATTTTCCTCGTATACGCTATACTATTCCACGCATTTGTAGACTTTTTCGCGGCACTTTACCAAACAAAAACAATTAACATCTTTGTTGCAGAAGGAATTACTCTTCTCTTCGCGATTGTTGGTTTCATTCTTATTCGTAAAATGAAAGAGAAATTAGTAAGTGTGCCAGAGTAAAAAATAACCCACCAGTTGGTGGGTTATTTTTTATATGGATTTTCGTAGTGATGATAACTTTTCCCCCCTCGCAGCTCCCTCTTTGTTTCCGCATCTATAACGATGTACTTATGAAACTCATCTACTTCATCTTGAGAAAAGGAACCAAAAAAATAAAGTGAAACTTTAATCAGTGGGGGTTTATCCACTGATTATTAGTTGAACCAATCGGGCTTTTACGGGCAGTTGATCTCCCATTTAACTACTTTTCTTTAAAACTGAATTTTGAGGTGGGAGTCTTACTGCCCGTTAATGCGGGGTAAACTTGGCGATCAGGGTGAATAAAAAAATCTTGAAACACCACGCTACTCCGACAACCCACGGCTGTTTTTTGTCTGAAAGAAAATTCTTCATCGGGCACTTCTTTAAATAAAATCTTTTTCCGAACACTATATGCTGCATTTTTATATTCTTTATACACCTTTTTATCTAACTGTTCGTAAAACACATCCTCACTCACAAATGGCTTATTTCGATTGCTTGGATAGTCTAATTTTTGATTTGATTGTGCATATGTTGTGGACAATTGCGCGAGAAAACAAATACTGAATACAATGCATATCATTTTTTTCATAATTGCACCTCAAATTTTCATTATCCACATTACTTTTCCACATACTTAGATCACTATTCCGTTTCCAATAAAAAGGAATTTTTTCCACATTTGTCGAAGTATATAGCGTCAACTTGAAAAATGGGGATGAATTATGAAGAAAATTATTGTAATACGACATTGTTCCGCAACTGGACAAAAACGTGATGCCGAATTAACGTTTGCCGGAAAAGATCAAGCTAACACCCTTGCTGCATTCCTCTTAGAAAATCAGCTACAAATAGATCATATTATTTCGAGCCCATTTGTCCGAGCTATCGATTCCATTCGGCCCTATGCGCTCAAAGCTAACCTATCTATCGAAGAGGATGAACGATTAGCTGAACGTATATTAAGCAACGTTCCGATGGATGATTGGATGCAAAAACTAGAATCTACTTTTACAAACATAGATATTGCCTTTTCAGGCGGAGAGTCAACAAAACAAGCAACGGACCGTGCTATATCGCTTATCCAAGACGTTTTAAAGTTAAACCATACTACAACACTACTCGTTACACATGGAAACTTACTTACGCTCATTTTAAAGTACTTTGATCGTACGATCGGCTTTCATGAATGGAGAACTTTAACGAATCCTGATGTTTACGAAATTACAATCGATGAACAAAGTTTCATAAAACGATTATGGGAAGCATCGTCCAAATAGTATCCCTTTCCAAAACACTCAGTTGACGCCACGAGAAGAGACTGTATTAACAATAGAGAGGGGTATCATTCAATATGTACGAAGACGTACTTTCTTTACTACATAAAACAAATGCTTCTTATGAAAAATTTGAACACGAACCAGTACTTGACTATGAAACAGATCGTATCGTTCGTGAAAGACTTGGTTTGCAAGGCACTCCAAGTAAAAGCTTATTTTTAAAATCAAAATCCGGGGAACATTACGTATTCTTTACGTTAGAAGGCACTCGCCTCAACCGAGGAGAGATGAAGGAAATAACAGGAGAGAGCTTATCTCTCTGTTCACCTAATGAGCTAAGAGAAGAGACTGGTTGCACTCCTGGATGTGTAGCTCCTTTCGGTTATTCACAAGATGTAACGATTATTGTGGACAGTTCAATTTATACTTACGATAAAATTTTAATTACACCTGGTGTACCTGAATTTACAATTGAATTATCCACAGAAGAATTAAAAAAGATTTTATCCACATGTCAAAATAAAGTTTTAGAGTATAAGAAAAAAGAGAGCTAATGATTAGCTCTCTTTTTTCATTATTTCGCTTCTGCTGTTTTTTCTTTTGCAGAACGTACTTGCTCGTCCGCATGATAAGAAGAACGTACAAGTGGACCAGCTTCACAGTGGCTAAATCCTTTGCTAAGTGCAATTTCTTTTAGCTCTGCAAATTCTGCTGGTGGATAATATTTAATAACTGGTAAATGCTTCTTAGATGGTTGTAGGTATTGTCCAAGAGTTAAAATATCCACATTGTTTGCACGTAAGTCATCCATTGCTTCAATTAAATCTTCTCTCGTTTCACCTAAGCCCAGCATAATGCTCGATTTAGTTGGAATATCAGGCTGCATTTCTTTTGCTCGACGTAAAAACTCTAATGAACGGTCATATTTTGCTCTAGCGCGAACTCGGTTAGATAATCGACGTACTGTTTCAATGTTATGGTTCAAAATATCTGGTTTTGCATCCATTAACATTTTTAAGTTTTCTTCTACCCCACCCATATCAGATGGTAATACTTCGATAGACGTGAATGGATTTTCACGACGTACAGCGCGTACTGTTTCAGCAAAAACAGCTGCTCCGCCGTCCTTTAAATCATCACGTGCAACCGCTGTTATAACAACGTGCTTTAAGCCCATTTGTACTACAGAATCTGCTACGCGTTCTGGCTCTTGTAAATCAAGCTCAGTTGGTAAGCCTGTTTTAACCGCACAAAAACGACAAGCACGTGTACAAACCGCACCTAAGATCATAAATGTTGCTGTTTTCCTTACAGCCCAGCATTCATGAATATTCGGACATTTCGCCTCTTCACAAACTGTATGAAGATTCTTAGAACGCATCATTTTCTTTAAGCCTGTATAGTTTTCATTCGTGTTTAACTTAATTTTCAACCATTCGGGCTTGCGCTTATACTCTGTTTGTTTTGTCATGGTTATCAACTCCGCACAATATGAAATAGTTTACCGTGTTCGCTTCTTTCAATGTAACATATCTATTCTAACGTATGAAAGCGATTTGCTCAAATGAAGATTCTAAGATTTTTTCCAATCGTTCCCTATAATGAAATACTCCGTATATCCCACACTAAAAAGAGTGATGTTGTGAAAGGAGTCTATTTCATGCTTCGAAAAATTTCTCTTTTGCTTTCGATTTGCTTTCTTCTCCACCAAAACATCGCTTACGGTGAAGATAATCAGCAAAGCATATATGAAAAGCGCATGGCACTATATAAAGAAACTGAGCAATCTTCCGGTATTCCGTGGTATTACTTAGCCGCAATGGATCAATACGAAAGAAACATACGGAGTGTAAGAAAAGATATTCCGAAAAAACCAGATGCCATCATTTCCCTTTATTTCAAACCTGAAATATGGGCTGGACCTGTTAATAGTAATGATACTCTCCCCCATACAATTTCTCTATTTGGCGGAATGGGTTTAGATGGTGACAAAGATGGATTTGCAAATGCAAATAACGACCGTGATCTTCTGCATACAGCAGCAACCATTTTAAAGAAACAAGGAACGTCGGAAGAACGTATTAACATTATGCTTTGGGAATATTATAGACGTGCAAAAACGGTTGAATTAATTACAGAATACGCCCGAATTTATAAACATTATGGACGCATTAATTTAGAAGGTAATGCTTTCCCTCTCCCGATTCGCAGTGACCATAGCTATCGTAGTACTTTCGGTGCTGGTAGAAGCTTTGGCGGCAGGAGGATTCATGAAGGAACCGATATTTTTGCTGGATATGGCGTACCAGTACGATCAACTTGCTATGGCGTTATTGAAACAAAAGGATGGAATCGCCTTGGTGGATGGCGCATTGGTATTCGTGACCTTCATAATAATTACCACTATTACGCTCATTTAGGCGGGTTCTCTAAAGAAATACAGCTCGGACAAATTGTCGAGCCAGGAAAAGTAATCGGATTTGTCGGTAGTACCGGCTACGGTCCTCCTGGTACAGCTGGAAAGTTCCCGCCTCACTTACATTTCGGCATGTATAAAGACAATGGCTATACAGAATGGGCTTTCGATCCATACATGCATTTAAGCCTTTGGGAACGAAAAGAACGAGCAAATACAAAACGATAACCGTAGCAAATTGCTACGGTTATTTTTTATAAATATAAATCAATAGAACACTACTGACTAATTATCCGTTTTCTTTTTATCTGGTACAACAACTCCGCCACTTCCGTAATAAGTAGGCACTTCACCTTGAACGATGCGCGTCGCAATCGGAATGTTTTGCTTCACTTTAATTTCTTTCGTGCGTAACGGAATCATAACTTGTAACGTCACTTCCACTTCCATAATAATTTTGATCGCTGTATTATTAATTCCTTGCGGCTCAACTAATTGTTTAATATCCGTATTCACATGACCAATTGGCGTAAAATTAATCGGAATATCCGGTCCTATATTACCAAGAAGTGCATTATCAGTTATACGCCCAAAAGGAACTGACATAGATACCCCATTCTCTTCAAAAATACCAAGTGCTTTCGTATCCCCTTTTTCTACTTGTTGTAAATATTTTTCTATGTATGCAGTAGTCGATGTTAATATTTCATTTACTTGTTTTGTATTTAAATCAATTGTAGATACTTTCCCGTTCCTATCCGTTTGTACTTTCATTAATGAATCTACATCAAACCCTTCATTAATTCGGTCTTTTACCGCTTTCGTCATAACTGCTGTTGCCATTTTATGAGTCTCTGTTTCCCCATATTTAATTAACGTTGGCTGAATACTTTTATTTACAATCCATAAACCTTGAACTACCATTACGATAAAAATAATAAATGAAATAAGCAGTATATACCGAAAGGAAATCGGTCCCCTTCGAAACCGCGAATTTTTCGAACGAAATATTCCCATAAGAAAACCCTCCTTCTTATATTATTTCTATGCAAGAAAGAGGGACGATATATGCTTATCTCATTTTTAATAGTGCATCTTTTCCGATTGTGCCTACCGGAATACCTAAAGCTTCGGCTCCAGTCGTTACTGATTCCAGCGGTGCTTCAAGAAGTTGTTCAATCGTTCTTACACCAACCGCACGGCCAGCAATAATTCCTCGATCACCTAACTTCTCATTTAGAAGACCTACATCTAAAGCACCGCACATAATATATCCTTTATCGCTCATTACAGCTAGCAAATTTGTCTTTGGAAGTTTTACGCTAACAGCAATGAACGTATAGTTATCAATTATAATTGGCTCTACATTAACCATAGTTCACACTCCTCTCTTTCTTATCTTTATGACAAGAGAAAAATGAGTGTTACAAGTTAACTAGCCTATAGTTTGACTGAAGATGTATAAGTTATCAACATGTCTGTTAGTACATCTCTAAGCAATTCCGGCATATAATATTGTTTGTCAGAAAGTGTGGATAGCTCTGGGTATAAGTATCCGAATGTAAACATATCAATCGTTCCTACCGTATATATCCGGTCTAATTCCAGCGATTCGCCGTTAATCAATACATCTTCTAGTAAAATTTTATTCCCTGGAATCGTATCTGGAATCACTTCCAAACCATCGTAAATCATTTTCCCCATTACTTTTCCACGAAATCCGAATCCTTTCACCTCTAGATTTTCCATATTCGGACGGCGCGCTTTCAAAATAACTTCTCTTAACGTTTTCCCTGGTACTTTTAATAGACATGGATTAATTGGATGTGGACAAATCCGATGAATATCTCCGCGCGTCACAACACCTTCATTTAATCCCTCAAGAAGTACACCAGCATTCACCATCCCAACATCCGCATTACACCACTCTTTAAGTGCACTTGCCAACATATGAGAAAACGTCGTCTCCTTAAACCAATCAACCGGCAATGATTCTTTTAAATGAACGACAGGCTCAGCCATTATCTGTTTACTTTCTTCCTTTAGCATTTCAATTGTGGATAACGGCTCGCTATAAGCACCTAACCGTTCTGTCTTAATCGCTCTACCGTCTTTTTTCAACAGTCTCTTCGTCTCTTTATCCACAGTAAGCTGAACGTGACCAACGTAATGTCCCCACTTTTCACAACAGCAAAGCAAAGTATTATCCACAAGAACACCGCGCTCAAATAAATGATGCGTATGTGCCCCTAAAATAACATCTATATCATAATGCTCCGCCATATACTCATCCATACTTTTTCCAAGATGAGAAAGCACAACAGTAATATGAGCTGTATCCTTAACTTCTTCTAAAATAGACTCTAAATGAATGATTGGATCTTCAATATGCCAATCTAACATATGATAAAACTCTGGATAAGCTACCGTTAATCCAATAAAGGCAATCGTAATCCCATCTGTCGTTGTATGTAATTTATAAGGCTTCGCCCACGCTGGACGTACACCTTCTTTTTCAAATAAGTTCGCTACAAGCACCTCAAAACCAGCATCATCATATAGACGATTCAAATGCTCTTTCGCCAATGTAATTCCTTCATTATTTCCGATTGTTACATAATCATATAACGCCTCATTTAATAATTTTGTATTCCCAAGTCCATTTGTCGCTTCCGAAATACTATGAAAACGATCCACATGATCGCCAATATCCACAGTTAAAACAGTCTCTCCCGCTTCCTGTCTTCGCCTTTTCTCCCCTTGTACAAACCGAGAAATTTGCGGCCAATTTTCAAAATGACTATGTATATCGTTTGTATGATAAAGGTGGATGATTGTTTCTTTATTTATATTCAGAGAAAAAACCTCCTCTCAGTTCCTTACTGCCATTTACGCTATACGTACGCAATAATCCTGTAAATACTTTTCGTCTTTTCTTGCTATTTTACATTGTACTCGCATTATAAGAAAAAGCCAAAGATTGCCCTTTTAATATGGAAAAATTTATTTTTTCTAATCTGTGGATTAGTTGGAGGAGGATTTTCTTTGTAGTCGGTGGGGGGGACCTATTTGTCAGGAAGTTTGTTGGACGGATTGGCGAAGAGCTTTTTGCTGCCTCCTAGATGGAGTATTACCCTACACATATACCTTGTAACACGACATATGTCGTGTTACAATCTCATCATAAGGTGGTGAACCATAAAATGGATAAAGAGATATTAAAAGGAAGTATTGATATTTTACTTCTCTCCATCATTAAACAGCACGATACGTACGGATATGAAATTATTCAAAGGCTAAAAGAAAACAGCAATGATCTATACACAATGAGCCAAGGTACACTCTATCCAGCACTCAAACGTTTGGAACAAAAGGATTTAATAAATTCATACTGGGGTGAATCTGAAACTGGTATGAAACGAAAATTTTATCGCATTACTACGAACGGAAAGAAAATTTTAGAAGAAAAACTAACAGCATGGGATTCAGTTACAACTCTTATTAAAACTTGTCAGAAAGGAGCTTTAAATTAATGACGATTGAAGAATACATAAAGAGTATCGTTCAAAAAACAAACCTATCCCAATCTGATAAAGACGAACTATACTTCGAAATTTACGATCATCTTACAAGTTTAAAACAAGAATTTCTCGATCAAGGAAAATCTGAAGAAGAAGCTACTACATTAGCCATTCAAAACTTCGGAGAAGCCTCTACTTTAGGAACTGAAATTGAAAAAGCGATGCAATCTTCTACGAAAAAGTATGTACAGTGGATTGGTTGGGGATTATTTTTACCGTATTCATTTGTTTTATTATTTAAACTGTTGCTCGGGAGGCCAGCTTTTTACTTTGGTAATCTGAAGTACTTCTTTGAAACAGGTGACTGGCATTCTATACACGGTGGGTTAATAAACTTAGTTCCTTTCAGAAGTACAATCCGCTATTTAAGTGGATTCGATCTAACACATCTACTAGATCCTTATAATATAGACATCGTACTTATGAATACATTAGGAAACGTCCTCATATTTATCCCATTCGGATTCCTACTACCTTTATTATTTAAACAAATTAACAATGTAAAAATGGCGTCTAAAATTTTCATTAAGTTTATTTTATTAATTGAATCGTTACAACTCCTTACTTTTACTGGTGTTTTTGATATTGATGACATCATATTGAATATGCTAGGTGCTTTAATTGGATATGGTTCTTTCATTGGGATGAAACATATTTGGGAGCGTATTAAATCTGTGGATAAGGTGGATACGATTTAGGTTCGAGGGTATCCCAGCCTGCCCTGAACCCAGCACAACATAAAAAAGCGCCCTGCTGTGCAGGGCGCTTTCTTCATACATATATTATCCAGTTCCAGCGGCTAGAATGTTCGGTGGCTTCCACTTTAAATATTAACCAATAGAACCTTCCATCTCAAACTTGATTAGACGGTTCATTTCAACTGCGTATTCCATTGGAAGTTCGCGAGTGAATGGCTCGATGAAGCCCATTACGATCATTTCTGTAGCTTCTTGCTCAGAAATACCGCGGCTCATTAGGTAGAATAATTGTTCTTCTGATACTTTAGATACTTTCGCTTCGTGCTCAAGTGAAACGTAATCGTTTTTGATTTCGTTGTAAGGAATTGTATCAGATGTAGATTGGTTATCCATGATTAACGTGTCACACTCGATGTTAGAGCGAGAGTTTTTCGCTTTTGGTCCGAATTGTACGATACCACGGTAAGTTACTTTACCACCATGCTTCGCAATCGATTTAGAAACGATTGTTGAAGACGTGTTTGGTGCTAAGTGAATCATTTTCGCACCAGCATCTTGGTGTTGGCCTTTACCAGCAATCGCGATAGATAATGTTAAACCACGAGCGCCTTCGCCTTTTAAGATAACTGCTGGGTATTTCATCGTTAATTTAGATCCGATGTTACCGTCAATCCATTCCATCGTTGCGTTTTCTTCACAAACCGCACGTTTTGTAACTAGGTTGTATACGTTGTTCGCCCAGTTTTGGATTGTTGTATAACGGCAATATGCATCTTTTTTAATGATGATTTCTACTACCGCACTATGAAGTGAGTTAGTCGTGTAAACAGGTGCTGTACAACCTTCTACGTAGTGTACGTGTGCGCCTTCGTCTACGATGATAAGCGTACGCTCGAATTGTCCCATATTTTCAGAGTTAATACGGAAATACGCTTGAAGTGGTGTATCAACTTTAATACCTTTTGGAACGTAGATGAATGATCCACCAGACCAAACTGCAGAGTTTAATGCAGAGAATTTGTTGTCTGTTGGTGGGATTACTTTTCCGAAATGCTCACGGAAAATATCTTCGTTCTCTTTTAATGCGCTATCTGTATCTTTGAATACGACTCCTAGATCTTCTAGGTCTTCTTTCATGTTGTGGTATACAACTTCAGATTCGTACTGTGCAGATACACCAGCTAAATATTTTTGCTCAGCTTCAGGAATACCTAATTTATCAAATGTCGCTTTAATTTCCTCAGGTACTTCATCCCAAGACTTCTCAGATTTCTCAGATGGTTTTACGTAGTACGTAATTTCATCGAAATCTAAGTCGTTTAAGTCGCCGCCCCATTGTGGCATTGGCATTTCATAGAACTTATCCAGTGATTTTAAACGGAAGTCTAACATCCACTGTGGTTCTTCTTTCATACGTGAAATCTCTTCAACGATTTCTTTTGTTAAACCGCGTCCAGCACGGAAAATCGAAACGTCTTTATCCTTGAAACCATATTTATAATCGCCGATATCTGGCAGTTGCTTCGCCATGTTGGTGTGTCCCTCCTTATATAACCTCGTTTTTAGGAACCTTTAACATTACTTATCTTCGTTTAAGCCCTTTTCTAACGCTTTCCACGCTAATGTTGCACATTTAATACGTGCCGGGAACTTGCATACGCCTTGTAATGCTTCAATATCTCCTAAATCAATGCTGTCATCATACTCTTTTCCTAACATCATGTCAGAGAAAATTTTAGAAAGCTTAAGGGCCTCTTCAATTTTCTTTCCTTTTACTGCTTGTGTCATCATTGAAGCTGAAGACATTGAAATTGAACATCCTTCGCCTTCAAACTTCGCTTCTTGTACAATACCCTCTTCTACTTTCATCGTAAGTTGAATACGATCGCCACAAGTTGGATTGTTCAAGTTAACGGTAACACTATCTTCTAACACGCCATGGTTACGAGGATTTTTATAATGATCCATAATAACTTGACGATATAACGTATCTAAATTATTAAATGACATTTGTGAAATACTCCTTTGTCTTGATTAGTGATTCAACAAATGTATCAATTTCTTCTTTTGTATTATATAAATAGAAGCTCGCACGTGCTGTAGAAGAAGCTTTTAGCCACTTCATAAGCGGTTGTGCACAGTGATGTCCTGCGCGAACCGCAATGCCTTCTACATCTAATACAGTTGCTACATCGTGAGGATGTACGTCTTCAATATTAAATGTAACTAGACCAGCGCGATGCTTTGGACCATAAATTGTAACGCCATCTACTTCTGATAGTCTCTCTAAAGCGTATTGCGCTAATTCATGTTCATGCTTTTCAATATTATGAAGACCGATTTCTTCTAGGAAATCAATTGCCGCACCAAGTCCGATTGCATTACCGATAATCGGTGTACCTGCTTCGAACTTCCACGGAAGCTCTTTCCAAGTAGACTCTTGTAAGTCTACGAAATCAATCATTTCACCACCAAATTCAATTGGTTCCATATTGTTTAGCAATTCTTTCTTACCATATAATACGCCGACACCTGTTGGTCCGCACATCTTATGAGCAGATAATGCGTAGAAATCACAGTTTAAATCTTGTACATCCACTTTCATATGAGGTGCACTTTGTGCTCCATCAACGATCATGATTGCACCGTTTTCATGTGCGATTGCTCCGATTTCTTTTACAGGGTTAATCGTTCCAAGTACGTTAGAAACGTGCATGATAGAAACGATTTTTGTATTCGGTGTAACTGTTTGACGAACATCTTCTAAAGAAATTGTACCGTCTAGTTGAAGCGGAAGGTATTTTAAAGTTGCACCAGTTTTCTTCGCAACTTGTTGCCACGGAATGATGTTACTATGGTGCTCCATGTAAGAGATGACGATTTCATCGCCTTCTTTTACATTATCAAGGCCATAGCTAGCTGCTACTGTATTTAATGCAGTTGTCGTTCCGCGCGTGAAAATAATCTCTTCCATTGATTTCGCATTAATAAACTTGCGAACTTTCTCACGTGCACCTTCATACGCGTCGGTAGCTTTCGTACCGAGCGTATGAACACCGCGATGCACGTTAGAATTATATTCTTTATAATAACGTTCTAACGTTTCAATGACTTGAATTGGTTTTTGAGAAGTTGCTGCACTATCGAAATATACAAGTTGTTTGCCGTTCACTTTTTGATCAAGAATTGGAAACTGTTTGCGTATTTCATGAATATTCATTAGCGAACTTTCCTTTCAATTACCTCAACAAGCTGTGCCTTTACTCCTTCAATTGGAAGCTCATTTACTACAGGTGCTAAGAATCCATGGATGACTAAACGTTCTGCTTCGCGTTTTGGAATACCACGGCTCATCAAGTAGTATAATTGGTACGGATCTACGCGACCTACTGAAGCTGCGTGACCTGCCATTACATCATCTTCATCGATTAAAAGAATTGGGTTTGCATCACCGCGAGCTTTTTCATCTAACATAAGAACGCGAGAAGATTGTTGTGCATTTGATTTAGATGCACCGTGTTCAATCTTACCAATTCCGTTAAAGATAGATGTTGCACTATCTTTTTGTACACCGTGTTTTAAAATCCAACCTTCAGAGTGTTTACCGAAGTGAACAACTTTAGTTGTAAAGTTTTGTGTTTGGTTACCACGACCAATTGTTACTGTTTTTGTATCAGCATATGATCCGTCGCCCATTAAATTCGTAACGTTCTCTGAAATTGTGTTTCCGTCATTCATAAGGCCTAGAGCCCAATCAATGCGGCCGTCGCGTCCAACAATACCGCGGCGGTTAACGTAAGTTGTTACGTCTTTTGCTAATAGATCAACCGCACCGAATTTCACTTGTGCGCCTTGTTCCACGATTACTTCTGCTACGATATTTGCAATACCTTTAGCATTTTCATTTGCAACGTAGTTTTCTACATATGTTGCAGTACTGTTCGCATCAGCTACGAATAATACGTGGTTATATACGTTAGCTTCTTCGCCGTCTACTAAGAATACAGCTTGAAGTGGAGTTTCAAGAACAACGTTTTTCGGAACATATACGAATGCACCGCCGTTGATTAATGCAGCATGAAGTGCAGTTAGACGATGCTCGTCTACTTTCACGCCGTCTTTCATTAAGTACTTTTGTACTAATTCAGCATGCTCTGTTGCAGCTGTTACGATGTCTGTAAAAATAACACCTTTTTCTTTTGCTTCGTCTGCTAAAGAAACGAAAGCAGTTGTACCAGTACGTTGTACTAATACGCTGTTATTTTCATCGATTAAGTTTTTCACTGCTTCTGGAAGCTCTGTTAAAGAACTTACAGGCTCTTGCTTAGCAGCGTCGCCTTTTCCGATAAAGTCCCATTTTTCAATTTTCGTTTTATCAGGCGTTGGCATTGGAAGTTCAGTTGCTTGTGCAAGAGCTTGTAAGCGGAACTCAGTCAACCAAGCAGCTTCGTTTACTTCGCTTGCGCGCTGACGGATTGTTTCTTGATCGAAAGGTAATGTACCGATTGTCATGTTTATGCTCCTCTCTTACGCTTCTTGCTCTGCTGTTTCGTCTTCAATACCTAATTCTTTTTTAATCCAGTCGTAACCTTCAGCTTCTAGACGTTGTGCAAGCTCAGGGCCACCAGATTTAACGATACGACCGTTCATCATAACGTGAACGAAGTCTGGAGTGATGTAGTTTAATAAACGTTGGTAATGCGTAATCATTAGGCAACCGAACTCTTCGCCGCGCATTTGGTTAATACCTTTAGATACAACTTTTAATGCATCGATATCAAGACCTGAGTCGATTTCATCTAAGATTGCGATTTTTGGCTCAATCATCATTAATTGAAGAATTTCGTTACGTTTTTTCTCTCCACCAGAGAAACCTTCGTTTAAGTAACGTTGTGCCATTTCTGGATCCATTTCTAGGAATTCCATGTTTTTATCTAAAGTACGGATAAATTTCATAAGAGAAATTTCATCGCCTTCTTCACGACGTGCATTAATTGCAGAACGTAAGAAGTCCGCGTTTGTTACTCCGCTAATTTCACTTGGATATTGCATCGCTAAGAATAGACCTGCTAGCGCACGCTCATCTACTTCCATTTCTAATACATCTTCACCGTCGATGATGATGCTACCTTCTGTTACTTCATACTTTGGGTGACCCATAATCGCAGAAGATAAAGTTGATTTACCTGTTCCGTTAGGTCCCATAATTGCGTGGATTTCTCCACCTTTTACTTCAAGGTTTACACCTTTTAAAATTTCTTTGCCGTCGATTGATACGTGTAAGTCTTTAACCGTTAATGTAGAACCAGCCATCTCAATACCTCCATTAATCCTCTATATACATTTTAAAAATTACTAAAACGTTCATATTCTCATTTTATTCTCATTCTAATCTTATATC
>NZ_JBFPJH010000220.1:0-5493 GCF_040838255.1 Bacillus sp. C30
ATTGATAGTGATGGGTACACACTGGATTTTCAACTTCGAAAAACACGTAATCATCAAGCCGCTTACATGTTTATGAAGCGATTAGTAAACACTTTTGGAGAACCAACGGTCCTCACCACAGACAAGGCACAGGCTTTGCTTTGTGCATTTAAAAAATTACAAAACGATGATTTTTATACATATACAAGACACTGTACCGTTAAATATCTCAATCCCCTCATTGAACAGGATCATAGACACGTAAAACGACGTTTTGTCAAACCTTCGGGATTTCAAAGTATCCGTCATGCTTCACGTACAATAAAAGGAATCGAAACAATTCATGCTATATACAAACAAAAGAGAAGTCATATTCCAGACTTCTCTTTTTCGACATACAAAGAATTACAGCAATTATTCAAAATTTCTTAAACGATAACCATAGTTTATAAACGGGCTTAGTTTTTTTCATGCGTTTTACTATACTGTCGACATCCGTGATGATGAGCTTACAAAACATATTGAATACACGGTACCTATCAAGAGAATTACCTAGATAGGTACATGTTTATATAGCAGACGTTTCTTTTCTATTATGACTTTTATAAACGGCCATTTTTTTCATTTTCAACAAACATTTTTTTGTTATAGTGAAAAATATACTATTTATTGCATCTGATTTTTTATGAAAAAATGATTGTTACTATTAACATTTCAATTGATTAATTTTCCGTGTCAAAGCGTAAGTTTTACACCTACATTTCCATAAATAAAAGCCCATTGGTATTTCAAATGCGTTTCACTTCGGAGCGATATAGTGGGTTTCATTCCGATAAAAACAACATTTATTATTAGAATAAAAATGTATTGTATATTTACCAGTTAGTAAAGTTACAACAGGTGGAGGGACACATATTGCACTATCTAAAAAAGTTTTTAACAAGATGCTTCATTTTGTTTTCGATTTTTCTTTTCCTTGGTCTTGGCGTTTTATTCGCTACGAATTATGGGAAGGAATTGCGTGTTACCGTAGCGGAAAGTATTCTTACTTCTCAACATCCTCAATTTGCAAAATACACGTTTTTGTCAAAGAAAGAGTTAAAACAATTAACAAATCAAATTTATAATCCTGTATGGAACAATAATGATTTAAGTTCGAATGAGAATTTAACAGCAATGCAAATAAAGGAGAAGAAACTTGCGCCATTAAAGATTGATGTAGAAAAAATTGTGAGTAACGGCAGTTCTAAATTTCCTTTTCAAGGATACCTAGTGACCGTTAGTAACCCTTTTAATGTTAAACTTGTTTCCCAGCAAGGCTCGCAAGGGGAAGGAAAAGGAGAAAAAATTGGTGTTATGGCAAAGCGAAATCATGCCTTGGTTGCTGTTAATGCAAGCGGATTTAATGATGAAACAGGTAGAGGTGGCGGAGATATAGCTACGGGTATCGCTATTGAAAGTGGGAAGACCGTGGATACCAATCATGATCCTAATACTGATGCATTTGTTGCTGCTCTTACAAAAGAGGGAACTATGCTTACAGGAAAGTACTCTACTCAACAATTATTAGATAGACACGTAGTCTCTGCTGCTGGATTCATGCCACAATTAATTGTAAACGGGGAAAAAATGATTACAGGTGGAGATGGTGGATGGGGATCAGCACCGCGAACAGTGATGGCCCAAAAAAGAGATGGAACAATCTTATTTTTAGTGATAGATGGTCGCCAAGCACATAGTATAGGAGCTACATTAAGAGAATGCCAAGATATTCTTTATGAACAAGGGGCAATCAATGCAATGGCAATGGATGGAGGATCTTCTTCTACCTTATATTTATGGGGAGAAATCAAAAATTCGCCCTCTACCTTGTCTCATGAAGATCGTTTTTTACCGAATGCATGGATTGTTACAGTAAATCCGAACCAGAAAGTGGAAATTACTGTAGATGGAAAGCGGGTAGAATCTAAGGGATAAATAAAATTCTATTACATAGATGAAATTTTATATCTATGTACAAGTACGTAAGTACTGTATTGAGCGGACATAATTCATATCAGAAAGGCTGATTATTCTTTATGCGGAAGTTTGTTAAAAGAAGTATCTTAATTTTACTTATATGCGGATGCATAATAGGCACTTATAAAATAGTATATAATTCGTTTTTTTCTACATCTCATGTAGAAAAGGTACAATTGGTTAGCAATCAACCAATTGTACCTATGCAAAAAATAATACCGGAACACTATAATGGAAAGACTAGAAAAATTATATATTTAACATTTGATGATGGACCTGGTAAATATACAAATCAATTATTAGATATACTAAAAGAAAAGAAAATAAAAGCCACTTTCTTCTTAATTGGCTCACATGCTCAGCAATATTCAAATGTAGTACAACGTGAATATAAAGAAGGAAATTATGTAGGGTTACACAGTATGACTCATGAGTACAAACCTTTGTACGTACAACGAAAATATGTAGAAGAAATGAAAGAAACACAACAAATCGTTCATAACATCATTGGCATCAGCCCAACTTTAACACGACCTCCTTATGGTTCAAAACCAGGGCTTACCGAGGATATTCAACAGCAATTACTGCAAAATGGTTTACATGTTTGGGATTGGACAATTGATTCAAATGATTGGAAATTGAATGGATTACCTTTAGAGAAATCTGTCCCTCAAATTGTGCAGACCGTACTATCGCAAGCCACAGAAAATATAGAGATCATTCTTATGCATGACATTCACCCTCAAACTGTTGCAGCCATGCCTGCCATTATTAAGGGATTAAAAAATAAAGGATATGATTTCGAAGTATATCAGGAAGATCAACATTTTCCAATGAATTTTTGGCACAATAAACAGTTATAAGGGTTCTGAATTATAGCAACTATTCAGAACTTCTTAAACAATAACTGTATTTTGTAAACGGGTTTATGTTTTTTTAAACTTTGCAACAGAACCTTGTAAGGACTGATAAGTGGTGAGTAGTTCAATGAAATACGTGTTAGAAAAGCTTTGTACACACGTAGAAAAATAAAGCACTCATGGCTAATTTGTTGTATACTAAATATGGTTTCTTTTGTGAAATTTCGAGGTGTTTTTCAAGTCAGTTTATGGTCGTTATCTAATCTATTGTATGTATCTGTAGTGGGCTCTTATGTTAATCATAAGAGCCTGTTTGCATATTCAATTTGTTTTTTTTATGTACAATAAAAACAAAGAGATCTTATCAGACAGGGAGAGGAAGCCCATGTCCAATCAAAAGTTGGTCAATTTACGCATTGATTTTGCCTTTAAACAATTATTCGGGACATCTGGAAGCGAAGATATTTTGTTAACATTTCTAAATGCAATGTTAGCTGATTCATTGGAGTCTCCCATTCAATCACTTCAATTTGAAGATCCGCATCTGCATCGAGAACATGAAGAGGATAAATTATCGATTCTGGATGTATCCGCTACATTAGACACAGGGACTAAGATTAATATTGAAATTCAATTGAATAATAATCATGACCTTTTAGAACGTTCTCTTTAATATTAGAGCAAGCTCTATGCATCTCAATTAAAAAAAGGAATGCCCTACAGCTCACTTCATAAAACCATTACAATTAACTTATTGAACTTCGTCATGTTTAAAGACTATGAAGCATTTCATACGACGGGGAAACTGTGGAACATGCAACAGAAGCAACTCTTAAGTGATGATATCGAAATTCATGTCGTGGAAATTCCAAAATTGCTACAGCAGTGGCGTGAGGAGAAAGTAAATCCGTGGGAAGATTCCTTTGTTCGGTGGTTATTACTATTACCAGCTAATGAAGATGAGCATTTAACACATACTCTGGAGGCGATTGCGATGAATCATGACCCAATTTTACAGAAAGCAATGGATAAATGGGAGCATATGAGTCAAGATGCTTCGTTCCGTCAAGCGTACGAAGCACGCGAAAAGATTTTGATGGATGAAGCGGCAGGTATTGCACAAGCAAGTGAACTACCAATTGAAGAAGTAAAGAAAATCATAGAACAAGCATAAAAGAGGTGGACTTTGGACCGCTTCTTTTTACGAAAAAACACAACAAAGACAGTTATGCCAGACTGTCTTTGTTGTGTTTGTGATTTTGCAAGTGTTTGTACGTATATATCATATCAAAATAGCTTCTACCATACAAAAGAAAAGCCTATGTGTATAGAGTGTGTTGTAGAAACACTCCTCAAAAAAGATACAGCCACGATAATCCGTGACTGTATCTTTTCTCTGCGTAAACGCACTATATATAGCAACTAATCCCTAATCCTTACAGATTGCTCTTCATTTCACAGTATACCTTAACTTGTGGTGAAAATACATAAATTTTACACTAATCCCTTAAATACCTACCTGGCTCACGATGATGTCCGCCATTTCGTGTGAAAAAATATTTAAATAATATTATTGAACAAGACCATCGGTTTATCAAAAAACGAATCCGAAATATGCTTGGATTGAAATCATTGCAAACAGCTAGAAAAATGATTGCTGGAGTAGAAGCAATGCATATGATCAAAAAAAGGCAATTTAAATTTAGGGAGCAGTCTGTTCAAAATCAGAATATATGTATCCAACAGGTGTTTGAAGTAACTGCTCAAGAGCTGGTTCCGATAGGAATCTATGTCTTGTTTGGTCTGTGTTCATTATTTGCACCAGAACCTTTTTCTTTAAGCTATCGTGACGTATCTGAAATTCTAAAAGAATGTGGGGTATCGGTTCATCCTACAATGATTATGCGTTGGGTGCATGAATGTGGAAGAAGAAAAATAAATCAACACATTTTGTATGGCATTTAGATGAAACCTATATCAAAGTCAAGGGAGAGTGGCGTTACCTTTATCGTGCGATTGATCAAGAAGGATACACCTTGGGTATCCAACTTCGTAAAACAAGAGATCATCAAGCTGCGTATATGTTTATGAAAAGGTTAGTGAAAGCTTTTGGAGAACCAACGATTCTCACAATAGACAAGGCTCCCGCTCTACTTTGCGTCTTCAAAAAGTTGAAAAAGAACGGTTTTTATGCGCATACGAAACATCGCACCAGAACTATTTTTGAAATTAAGTTTAATTTGGTAATATAAACCTAATTATTGATAAACTTGAAATTTAGGAAGAAGGTTTATAAATAAGCAAATTTCCTTAGTAAAGTTACTCCTACTGATAGTAAAAACGAAACAGATAACACGATTAAAATGCATCTTTTTTTAAAAAGTGTATATTTCTTAAAAAAATAGATACTACTTTCTCAATACAAAATATAAGAAAAACGTGTAGAATAAGAATTACTATTGATTTATTATCTAAAAATATGCTGTTCCTTCAAATAAAGGGTATGTTTTTAGGTTTAATATACCAAATAAAACAAAGGACAATACGTGGTTTTCAGGAAAAAGCGAAAGGGATGATGACATATCGAACTCAAGCTAGTTTTACATTCTGTATTTGAAGACCTTTTCCAAGAGTA
>NZ_JBFPJH010000221.1:0-5486 GCF_040838255.1 Bacillus sp. C30
CAATGTATAAAAATGTATATTATTCGAAATATTATAATTCACAGAAGAACCTCTAGTATCCCACTTACTAGAGGTTCTTTCCATCTTACTATTCTTTAGTTTTTTCTACTTCTTTTTCCTTATCTTCTACTACAGATACAACAGGTTTATCATTTGCTAATTGTTGTACTGCCCCTTTTCCTGCAAACCCTTCTAATAACTCTTTTAAATCAATACCAGAAGAAGCTTTTAGTGTTTCCTGCATTGTTGCCATTAAATCAGTCGCATAACCCGCAACTTTTCCAGCGCCGCTATTCTTACCACCGCCGCCTGTATCGACAACTGTAATTTTATCAATATTGCTAAGTGGACTTGCAATTTCTTTCGCATAACTCGGAAGCATTTTTAGAACCATATCCATAATTGCCGCTTGCCCATATAATTCAAATGCTTCTGCAATTTTTTGTTTCGCTTCTGCTTCTGCTAAACCTTTTAACCTAATAACATCTGCTTCCGCTGTACCTTGCGCCTTTTGTACTTCTGCCTTTGCCTGACCTTGTGCTTTTTCAATTTCTGCTTTTGCTAAACCTTCTACACGAACTTCTTCTGCACGTGCTCTTGCTTCTGCTTCAATTTTATATTGATCCGCATCTGCTTTTTTCATTTGTTTTACTTTTTCCGCTTCAGCTGATTGTTCAACAGCATAGCGATCTGCATCTGCCTTTTTCTTTACTTCTGCATCGTATTGCTTTTCACGACGCGCAATCTCTTTTTCTTCTAACTCAATTTGCTTTTCACGCTCAATGATTTTAACTCGCATTTGCTCTTCTGTAACACCTTGTTGTGCTTTCGCTTGTTGTAATTCATAAGAAAGATCTGCATCTGCGCGAGCTTGTTCTTGGTCTCTCTTATAAGATTGTACTTTTAATTCCTTATGTTTTTCAGCTTCAGCGATTTGTGCATCACGTTGATATTCCGCTTCTTTTGCTTCTTTCTCAGCACGAGCTTTTTCAATTCGTGCCTCTTTTTCACGCTCTGCATTTGCAACTGTTGCATCACGCTTAACCATTGCAATTTGCGGCTGACCAAGTGCATCTAAGTAACCGTTTTTATCCATTATTTCTTTAATTGTAAAGGAAACGATGCGAAGTCCCATCTTCTTCAAATCAGTAGAAGCCACTTCATGCACCTTTTGTGCGAATTGCTCTCTATTACTATAAGCATCTTCTACTGTCATAGAAGATAAAATAGCACGTAGATGCCCTTCTAAAACTTCTTTTGCTTCTACTTTTAACTCTTCCGTTTCTTTTCCTAAATATTGTTCAGCTGCTGTAGAAACTTCTTCAATTGTCGATCCTACTTTAATAATAGAAACACCGTTTACTGTAATCGGTACACCTTGTTTCGTATATGTATCACGTGTTCCAACTTCTAATTTGTAGTTTAATAAGCTAAGAAGTTCTGCCCGTTGCATAATTGGAACAACGAAAGTACCACCACCGCGGATAATCTTAATCTTCTTTCCATCATCAGTGGTAACGACATTCTTTCCACCACCAAGCCAGTTCCCTGTTACAATTAATGCTTCGTCCGGGCCAACTGTACGATACTTCGTAATAAATACTAAAATGAGTAGAAGTAAAATTGCGAGTAAAACTCCACCGATAATTAATGGAATCGTCATGTAAATTCCCCCTTATAATTTTGGTTTTTTTAAAGAATAAGCAATGTTTTGTACAAGTAAAACTCCATCTTGAACTCCCTCAATAATGACCTCGGTTCCTTGTGAAATATCTTTTTTCCCAATTGTTTTCGCTGGTATTGCATTACTTCCAAATTGAGATGAGATTAATACTTCACCAAATCCTTCTGTAGGAATTGTCGTAATGACTTCCCCCTTGCAACCAATGAATTCATCCATACGTTGCACAGTATTTTGTTCCGCTTCTGCAATTGGTTTTAAAATTAGTATTTTCATTATGAAAACACCGATAAAAGATATAGCAAATGAGGACCCGAAAATAACGAGACTATTATAAGAATATAAATATTCTCCTATATAACTAAGTCCACATAACATGGCGAAAAAACTAAGTAGCAACGTTACAACGGATACAGATCCTCCACCAAAGCTAAATATTGATTCAAATATATCTCCAAAGAAGATATAAATGACAGTAAGTATAGTTGCAATTATGAATCCGTATAAATAAATTGTTTCAAGTGGATAACCAAACAAGACCATTTCTTATCCCCCTTTCTTAAACAATTCCTTTTTTGTTATGTGTATGCCCCACCTCTTCCAGAAATATTAATCTTAATTTTCAGTTATTTACTTTTTAAAGAAAAACCTGTAAGATAGGTCTCTAAAAAAGAACAGGAGAAACCTATTGTGACAGGCTCCTCCTAGTGAATAACCGATATATTGTATATCTATATAATATACTGTTTTCCACAAAAAGTAAAGTTAAACATACATTGGAAGAGTACTTATTTTATCCCGCTATTTGTGGGAGTCTTACTGCCCGTAAATGCCCGATTGGTTCAACTAATAATCAGTGGGGGATGAACAGAACCCCCACTGATTAAAGTTTCACTTTACTGATAATGTGTATGTTCCATCACCATTATCATATTTATATACATTCAAGTAATACTTACCTGGTTTTGCATTAAATTTTGCTTCTATATGATTTCCATTAGCTTGACCGTAAGCTGCGTAATTTTGCATATCTGATTCATGGTGAAGTACCCATGTCATCCCGATTCCATACTCATTTAAAACAGAAATATCGATATCTTTCGCTGATGCGACATTAAATGTATAAACATCGGTGTGATCCCCACCGATAAGGCTACCTTTTATAGTAGTGTTTAACCCAATACGATTTGCTTCTTCTGGACGATTATTTGGTTCTGATTCTGTTACACTTCCATCTTTAATTGTAACAGTTGTTTCGCTTCTACTCTCTTTTCCTTTATCATCTTTTACTACTAACGCTACTTTATAAGTTCCTTCTCTTTCATATGCATGTACTGGATTAACTTCTTTACTTGTTCTGCCGTCTCCAAAATCCCATAAATAAGAAACGATTTTTCCATCTTCGTCTTTTGATCCATCACTTTTGAATTGAATTCCCTCTTTTACAAACCCATTATAAGGTCCGTTTACATTAACCGTCGGAGCTTTATTTTCTCCGTCATCTTTTGCGATACCATGGAAGACTACATCATATTCAAATTCATTTGAACTATTCACACGATAATTAACGAAGTATGCTGTAACCGTTTTGTAGCCACTCCATTCTTTTTGCGTCAATTGTTCTAAAGCCTCATTTACTCTTTTACTCATTGCTTTCCAGTCTTCTGACTCACCTTTTGTTACACTACCTGTAAACGTGCCTTCTAATGTAAATGTATTAAAGAATTGAGATGTATGCTTTGTCATTTTTGTATCTTTCATAGACAACGTTTCACTAATTTCTTTCTTCACTTCTGTTAGTGTGCATGTTCAGCTAAATAATCATCTGCTACTTCCGGCACATTGTACTTATCTTGATTATCAATTAACTGCTGCATATACTCTTGATACTCTTTATTTAACTTAGAATCTTTACTTAAAGTCTCACGATACGTATCATAATTTCCCACATCATTCGCACGAATTAAATCTTGAATTTTATCAAACGTTTCAAATTGATGAGTATATAAGTAAGACTGCAATGCGAACGAGTAGTTATAGAAATCCCAAGAACCATATTTAGCAAATAGTGTACGCTCTGCTGTATAACGGCTTGCAGGATCAGATGATAATCCACTAATTATGCTCTTTCTTGGTACAACGTTATTTGTACGAGTAGATCCTGCGAAAAATTCTGCATTCCCTTCTTGGAACCAAGTTAATCTTTCATTTTGATACATATCTCCTCTTCCAAATAAACTGGGAACTTCATATCTCCCTTGAAGATAATGAGTAAACTCATGACGGAATAACTCTTCTAAACTATAAATACTTTGCTCTGGCGTACGCTCATATGTAAAGAATGTCCCTGTCTCTTCAATATAAATTCCACCGTTGTTTGTTTCATATCCATACAATTGTCTATTTAACTGGTATTCGTCTGGAGTATTATAGATTACTATCGTTAATACGTCGTCTGCATTACCTTGTTCTAAAGCTTTGTCATTTCCGATCACACGATGATATTGCGCTTTTACTTCCTTCGCAGCCCAATATAATCTCTTAATTTTTTCTTCTGACACTTTATCCCCAGTTTTAAATACAATAGATCCATCGTCGAATGTATACGTTTTTGATAAGTATTGCTCTTTTCCTTCCTTACGTATCTTCTCTAAATCTACCGTATTCCCGCTATAATCTTTCCCATTATAGTTTGTTGTAATTTGTTCTACTGCAACAAAATACGGCTCACTTAAACGCGGGTACATATGCATTGCCTGTGTAACAACTTCTAATCCTTTATTTGGATTACTATGAAACTTACCTAAACGACTAGCAAAATAAATTCCATTATTAACGAGCCACTTATTTGCTGGTGTTACTTGATTTAAAAGAGCAATACGATTTATTTCATTAATAAACCCATCTACTTTCCCATACCACATTGTATCTTTTGCCTCTTTACGAGTTTCAAATAAATAAGATTGCATATCATAATCAATACCTTGCATCATATCGTATACAGCTTGTCCTTTCATACGATCGTCTACATATGTATGAAAATTATCATTATATTGTTTTAAAATATTAGCCGCATATTGAACCGTTTCAACATCACTTGAAGCATTACTAATTAATTTACCATATGCAGATACGACTGAATCTTGCTCATTTGTTCCAAGCTTAAAGTTGGGATTTTTCGCAATAGCTTTTAACGCTGGTAAACATTTGTCCTGGAAGCTTCTTTCATTTAAGTCGCTTAATTCATTATTATAAAATGCAAGATAAAAAGCTGAACGTAACACTTCAGTAAACGTTTGAATTCCTTTTGAATCATCTTTCGTAAATGTACTACCTCTATGAGCTAATTCGTCTATAATTACTTGCATTTTTCCGTTATCTTTATAAAAGGCTTTTGCATCTTCATTAAACTGGAATAAGTCTGTAATTTGGTGCCACTTAATACTGCCTAACGTTTCAATTAATTCTTGATC
This sequence comes from Bacillus sp. C30, assembly GCF_040838255.1. Classification (NCBI taxonomy): domain Bacteria; kingdom Bacillati; phylum Bacillota; class Bacilli; order Caryophanales; family Bacillaceae; genus Bacillus; species Bacillus sp. C30. Next base: position 5,155 of record NZ_JBFPJH010000221.1, read on the forward strand.
ATTCATTTTGTTTAAATCAGCCATTGAATAGCTTTCTTTAGCTTGCTTTACTGCCGAGTTCTTCGTAATAGATGCTGGTCGCTGTGAAAAATCTCCTACTTTTAAACGTTCTTGAAATGATAATGTTTCCTCGGCTTTAGAAGCGTGTCCGATCTCATCTACTGGTTTTTCAATTCCAACTGGTTTCGAATGCAATACATTATACGGTACCTTTTCTTCTGCTGATACATTCGTTTGAATTGCTCCGAGCGATAGCGCCATTGTACTAATACTAAGCAGCACTTTATTGACCTTTGATTTCTTGTTCATATTATTGCCCCCCTATTTATATA
>NZ_JBFPJH010000222.1:0-5461 GCF_040838255.1 Bacillus sp. C30
CATTTGACAGTGTAACATAATATCGCTCACTGATATTTTATGAAACGATTCTGTTTCCATTAAATGTTTCAATGAGTTCGCGATTATCTTTTTAGAAATTATAGAAGAGGTCATCTGAATCATCCCTAGAATGTAGTAATATGAAAATCCTACCTACAAATGAGAGCGGTGTCTTTAGACAGATTGTCCATTTTGTCCGTTTACTATAAAACGCTTTCATTTTAACATGAGTAGTAAGAAGAAGATTTCAAATATATCACAATATATTAAAGGAATTGAGGGAGAATCACAATGAAAAAGATTATAAACAAACCAGAAACATTAGTAATGGAAATGTGCAACGGAATGGTGATGGCTCATCCAGAGCTTGAGTTTTTGAAAAAATATAAAGTTATTAAGAAGAAAGAAATGAATGAAAATAAAGTAACGTTAATTAGTGGCGGCGGTAGTGGTCATGAGCCAGCGCATGCAGGTCTAGTCGGAAAAGGAATGCTGGATGCAGCAGTGTGCGGAGATGTGTTTGCTTCTCCTTCACAAATTCAGGTATATCAGGCGATTAAAGAGACAGCTAGTAAAAAAGGTACGTTATTAATTATTAAAAATTATAGCGGCGATATTATGAATTTCAAAAACGGTGCACATTTAGCGACTGAAGATGGAATTGAAGTCGACTACGTAAAAGTAGACGATGATATTGCGGTAGAAGATAGCCTGTATACAGTAGGACGCCGCGGTGTTGCGGGAGTTATTTTAGTGCATAAAATTGCCGGCGCAGCAGCGGAAGCAGGAATGGATTTAGGAGCGGTGAAAGCTGTAGCGGAAAAAGCAGCGGCTAACGTGCGCACAATCGGTTTAGCGTTAACTTCTTGTACAGTACCAGCGAGCGGATCACCTACTTTTACACTTGAAGAAGATGAAATGGAATACGGCGTAGGTATTCACGGTGAACCAGGTATTAAACGTGAAAAAACGATGTCAGCAGATGAATTAGCTAACCGTATGACAAATGATTTAATAAAAGATTTAGGAGTAAAAGATGGCGAGGAAATTGCGCTTCTTGTAAATGGTTTTGGCGGCACACCACTGCAAGAACTATACTTATTTAACAACGCAGTTACGAGAGAATTAGCTGCTAGAAATATTAAGATTAATAGAGTATTCGTCGGTAACTATATGACGAGTATTGATATGGCAGGTATGTCTTTAACAGTGATGAAGTTAGATGACGAGTTAAAAACGTTGCTATCGAAAGAGTGTAATACACCAGCGTTTAAAGTAGATGGACCAGTTCAAAGTGTAGAGTACGTGAATGTGCTTGAAGATGTAGAAGAGAAGGAAGTTTCCTTCGAAATAGAAACAGCGGAAGAGCACGCTGTTATTAAAGATAATGTCATTACATTAAATAACATGATTTATCTCGTTGATAAAATGAGTGACATTATTATTAAAAATGAAGTACCGTTCTGTGAGTTAGATACACATGCAGGTGACGGAGACTTCGGAATGAGTGTTGCAAAAGGATTTAAGCAATTAAAGCGTGAGTGGCATTCTATTGTAGATCAAGAGAATGTAACGATCGGATCATTCCTTGACGGTTGTTCAATGATTATTATGGAACATTGCGGCGGCGCTTCTGGTCCAATTTGGGGCGGAGCATTCCGCGCAGCTAGTAAAGCAGCAGGCGAAAAACGTGAGTTAACAGCCAAAGAGTTCGCTGAAATATTGCAAGCGGCACTGCAAGGCATACAATCTATCGGTGAAAGATCATTCGGTAGAGGAGCAGAAGTTGGTGATAAAACACTTGTTGATGCACTTGCTCCATGTGTAGATTCTTGGTTAGCTAGCGCTTCAAACGAAGTAGACGTGAAAACTGCCTTTGAAAAAGGAGCAGAAGCAGCGGTTAAAGGAGCAGAGTATACGAAAGAAATCGTAGCTCGTATGGGTCGCGCTGGTACAGTTGGTGAAAGAAGCTTAGGCTATCCAGATGCAGGTGCACATGCGCTTGGAGTTATCTTTACGGAGATTGCGGGTAGTTTGAAATAGAAATTAGAAGATCCCCTCTACCTTATGCTGGAGGGGATTTTTCTATAGTTGATTGATATATAATTTTGCTAGATGCTCTCTCCGTAAAGATATGTATGTTTATAAATACTAAGATAATAGTTTTAAAAGAAGCAACGTGAGTTCCTATAAATATGGAATTCACGTTGTTTAATTGTGTTTTGGAAAACGGCCCAATCGATAAAAATCACTTCAAAAGGTGGTATTTATTGTTTTGGGTTTCAAAATTATGGTTGGACACCTTATGAAGTGGTTTGGGAGGGATAAAGAGATTATTCCATAAGGTGTACCTTTTGAAACACTCTTGCGGAGATATCAAGGATTCTTAAATAGGAAATTACAAATATATAAAAACAAAGAATTAATTATCATTATAGGCTACATAAAAAACACTCTCGATTTTAAAATTTTTTCTCAATAAAGATTATGGATAAATTTAGAAAAAAACGGAAAGGGATTTTCGGTTTGTTTAAAGATTAAATGTGAAGGAAAAGAAATAAGAATAGTCTTTGTGATTACTATTTTATTTTTATTATAGAAAGATAAAATATTTGAAAGTTCTTAACAATGCGTTATAATGTGTTTAGTAAAATTAACCAAAAAATATATTTTATTTATTATGTACTAAAGGAGAGATAAAAATGGCTGGACAAATTCGTATGTCACCAGAGGAGCTTAAATCGAAAGCCACTCGATATGGACAAGGTGCAAATCAAATTGAGGATATTTTACGTCAACTACAAAACTTACAAAATGAATTAAGAGGAGAATGGGAAGGTCGTGCATTTGAAGGTTTTGACCAACAGTTCAATGAATTAAAGCCAAAAGTACAAAACTTCGCACAGCTATTACAAGAAATTAATATGCAGCTTAATAAAACTGCAGAGGCTGTTGCTTCTCATGATGAAGAATTATCACGTAATTTCGGTTTGAAATAAAAAACGTTTTACCCTATATAACAAGAACTTTAAATGAGCCATACAATATAAGTTGTATGGCTTATTTAAATGCGTACCCAGCTTAGGTGGGCACGCATTTAAAAAGGGCGATATTGATAGGGAAATCTCATATATTTATTGAAATTTCTTCGATACGTTTGGAAAAATTATAGAAAGGGTTTGAAAGAATGGGACAATTTCAAAGTAATTTACAAACAGCAACGCAAATTGCTACGAAAATGGGATCAGCCTCTGACAGGATTCAAAGTGCAACAAGTCGTTCTATAACAAAGGCGACGCGTACAACACTATCTGTTAACTCCAAAGCACAAGAAGCTAATCAACAAGTTTTAGACTTGACGAAACAATTTTTTGTTGCCTTTCAACAAGCGGTTGATAATATTCATTCGGTAGCTAACGAGTTTGAGAGAATGGATAACGAACTTCACAACACTTTTCGCTAATGTGACAACCTACGTAAAGGTATAATGGTAGGAGGAATATGATGAGTCAAGATATTGAAAAACAAATTAATCAAGTAAATCAAAAGTTAAGAAGTGTATTTGAAGAACAAGACCGAAATCAATCCGCGATTCACATTCAGGAGCAAGCGGAAGCAGATTTTTATGAATGGAGAGGTCGAAGCCATCGTTTGTTTGATCGAATTTTAGGAACTTGGCATGGTGATAGAGAAATGTCTCAGTTTCTTATGAATACATATCAAGATGCACAACATATTGAAAGAAAAGTCACATTTGAATTGGAAAACAAAAAAGAAACGTTGCTTAAAGAAAGACGAGACCTTAGTGATTTAGAAAACGACCTTTCCTATCAACAACAAAAATTAGCAAGGGAGGTCAATGCATGAGTTTAAATATGTATTTCGGAGAAGTACAAAGCCAAACTCAAAGCATGAATGCTGTATGTATCGCTACCATTCAAGGCATGGAACAAGCGATTCAGTCGATTGACGCTTTTGCAGTTGATACTGTGTTACAAGGGCAAACATATAGTAGTGCAAAAGCATTTTTTGTTCAAACCTTTCGTCCTTTAGCGCAAGGAATCATTTATTTATGTGAAGAATTAATCCGTCAGAATGATGCTTTTCCAAGTCAATTTCAATCAAAGGTAGCTTCAACTGATGTCATTGAACAAGAGTTACTAGAACAAATTCGGGACATTGACCGAATGAAAACAAGTATGGAAGCCATTAGTCAAGCTATGCCAATCCCGGGTATGGACGCTATGGCGAATCTTTTTACTGTCATGAGGAAAAAACTGCAAGAAAAATTAGAACATCTATATGAATTTAATTATACTTCTAGTAGTAATTATGATACTGCACTCCAACTAGCCGCTAACATTGCGACGGGTTTGGCGGAAGTCCAAAGTGGAAAAGGCTTTAGTCCCGCAAGTGGTATATTTAGTACGCAAGGGTTGAATATGGACTGGACAACTTCTATTCAATCAATTGGAGAAAAGATAACACGTAAAGCGGACAATTTTGTAAATAGCAATTTATCAGGTGATAATATCGAAGATAGTGCAATGTTTAGTAAACCCTCTGAAAAATCTATGCTTAGAAAAATTTGGGATGGTATATACGTTGGTTCTGGGCAAGTTATTGGAGGTATTGTAGAAGGGTTTGATTCATTAGATGATACAGTAACAAAAGAAAATATTAAGTATGCTATAGGTCATCCCCTAGAGACAGCTTCTACTGCGTGGAATACTGTTTCGGATTCATTTATAAATGATGTTTGGCATGGTGATGCTGAAAGTCGTGCTAAATGGGGAACAAATATTTTTATGGAACTTGGATTAGGATGGATTGGGGATAAAGGGATAAGCAAAGTAGGGAAAATAACTACACTCGGTGAAGGTGTGAATCTAGCAAAATTCTCAGAAGGCATCTCTTCCGTTTCGAATCAAATACCATTGAAAGACCGATTTGCTTTTGCTGACGGAAATGGTGGACGATTCAGATTTAATATGCCTGAGTTTAACCAAGCAAAGGATACGCTTTTATCCGCTAAAGTAAAATATGGAGATCATTATGAAAGAGTTAAACGCAGAAAAGTACTTGCACCAGATGTAGAGTATACATCATCATCAGGTCATACTTATAAAACTGATAGTGAGAGGCGCATTACCAGTGTAGAAGGAGAATTAAAAACAGGAGATGCTAAAAGAAATCCTTATGCACAACGAAAAGCTGGGCAAAATGGACCAAATGGAAGAAATGATAGATTTCAAGATGATGATGGAGGTCATTTAATCGCAAGTATGTTTGAGGGATCTGGTGATATTGATAATTTAGTAGCAATGAATTCACAAATAAATCGTTCTGGTGGTAAATGGTATAGTCTTGAACAGGAGTGGGCAAAAGCTTTAGCTGATGGTAAAACTGTGAAAGTAAAAATAGAACCTAAATATGCAGGGGATAATATACGGCCAATATC
>NZ_JBFPJH010000223.1:0-5452 GCF_040838255.1 Bacillus sp. C30
AAATATGAGTTAGCATTTGCATACATTACAGCTGAAAAACTAGGTGAAGATCAAAAGAAATCAATTATGAAAAATATTAGTTTGAAAAGTGATGAAAAGTATTTGCTGTATTGGATGTATAACGGAAATGGTAATTTTGATAAATCATTGGATTTAGCTAAGACTCTTGATGATCCGGAGCTTATTATATACGGCCTTGTTAAACAAATTGAATCGCTGAAAAATAATCCGGATTTGTCAGGAGAAGAGCGTGATCAAAAGTTAAAAACATATGAGCAACAATTAGATGAATATAAAAAGAAATATGGTAAGTCATCAAGCGATAAAGATTTGTCGAACACAGAGAAAAAAGAATAAGAAAGCACTTGATGAGACAGTTGAAAAGGAGCAGTGAACGCGCATGGAGCAACTATTAGTATTGACTTATGGAGACAGAATATATAAGAGCACATTACATCCAAAAGAGCAATCAATAGTGTCGATTGGAAAAGAGTGGACAAATGATATTACGAATCCAAGTTTAGAGAAAGAAATAGAGTTAAACTGGAATAATGAAGTAAACGCTTGGATGGTAGAAAGTCAATTAATAGAATTCAACAAAGAATTTGAAATTGGAAAAAATCAAGGCGTGAGCTTAAAAGTCTTTATATCTATTATTGGCACAACTAAAGTGTTTGATATAGGAACGAAACATTCTCTTACAATCAGTCAAAATAGTTATGATGATATCGCTATTACAGGGAGTAGCGTAGATTTAATACTGTCTCGTGAAACGTTGTATGATTCTTTTAAAGTGAACGTATATGACGGGGCTGTATTTCATAATTATACGAAGCTAAATGATAGCGTTATGTTAGAAGCAGGAGACCAATTATATTTTGATGGTGTTTTGATGGAGATTGGCAGTGAAGATATTCAAGTATTGTCCTCAGAAGACAACGTGAAATCTACATTACCTATTTTAGTAGAATCAGAAACGAATTATCAAAGTGGTTATCCAGACTATCATCGTTCACCACGTATTATTTATCGTGAACCAGAAGAGAAAATGACAGTTGCGAAACCTTCAAGTATGCCGTCAAAACCGACTGAGCATTTGGCGAGAATCATTGCACCATCTCTTGTCATGATTGTCGTAACAGTATTACTTGCTATCTTTATGAAATATGGAATGTTTATTATCGCATCGATTGCGATGACATTAGTAACAATTATTGTTTCTGTCACATCTTATATAAAAAATTTAAAGCAATATAAAATTGACATTGTTGAACGTGATAAAAGTTATAGAGAGTATATAAAACAAAAAACGAAAGATTTACATGCAGAAAGTGAAAAGCAGCGTCATGCATTACAATTTCATAATCCAAATGTTGAAGTAATACGTAATATGGCTGTGCAAGTAAATCCACGTATATATGAAAAAACAATGCTACATCATGATTTCTTAACATTTAGCGTTGGGACAGGACAAGCTAATACGAGTTTTGAAATCCAATTTAATGAAGAAGAATTTAGTCAAACGAAAGATGAATTAATTGATATAGCACGTGAACTAAGACAGCGTTATCTTTCTTTGGAAGATGTACCTGTTGTAACAGATTTGATAAATGGACCGGTTGGCTATATTGGACAACGCTCTTTAGTGTTAGAACAATTACAATTATTAGTTGTGCAAACCGCTTTATTCCATAGTTATTATGACTTGCAGTTTATTACTATTTTTCCTGAAGAAGAAAAAGAAAAATGGGATTGGATGCGCTGACTACCTCATGGAAGTGTTCGAGATATAAATGTACGTGGATTTGTATACCATGATCGTAGCCGTGATCAAGTGTTAAATAGTTTGTATCAAATATTGAAAGAACGAAAATTAAAACTAGATGAAAAAAGTTCAACTAATGAAAAAATGTACTTTGCACCGCACTATGTCGTTCTCATTACAGATGAAAAACTAATACTAGACCATGTTGTTATGGAATTCTTTAATGATGATCCGAGTCAATTAGGTGTATCACTTGTATTTGTACAAGATGTTATGCAAAGTTTACCGGAGCACGTGAAAACGGTAATTGATATAAGAGATGCAAAACAAGGGAACATCATCTTAGAGCAAGGAGAGCTTGTTAACCGTCAATTTAAATTGAATCATGTACCGAAAGGGTTCAATTTAGAAGATGTCTCACGTGCATTGGCACCGTTAAACCATTTGCAAAACTTAAAAAATAGTATTCCAGAAAGCGTAACATTCCTAGAAATGTACGGTGTTGAAAAAATAAAAGAGTTAAACATTACAAGTCGCTGGCAGAAAAATGCAGCACATAAATCTTTAGCTGTACCACTTGGATTACGTGGGAAAGAAGATATCGTCAATTTAAACTTACACGAAAAAGCACACGGGCCACACGGATTAATAGCAGGTACAACAGGTTCAGGTAAGTCGGAATTTATACAATCGTATATTTTATCTCTAGCAGTCAATTTCCATCCTTACGAAGTAGCCTTTCTACTAATTGACTATAAAGGCGGCGGTATGGCGAATTTATTCAAAAACTTACCGCATTTATTAGGAACAATTACGAACTTAGATGGAGCGCAAAGTATGAGAGCGCTCGCATCAATTAAAGCTGAATTACAAAAAAGACAACGATTATTTGGGGAAAATGATGTAAATCATATTAATCAGTATCAAAAATTGTATAAAGAAGGCTTAGTAAGTGAACCGATGCCACATCTATTTTTAATTAGTGATGAATTCGCGGAACTGAAGTCAGAACAACCAGAATTTATGAAAGAGTTAGTTTCAACAGCGCGTATCGGTCGTTCACTCGGAATCCATTTAATATTAGCTACGCAAAAACCGAGTGGTGTTGTAGATGATCAAATTTGGAGTAACTCGAAATTCAAACTAGCATTAAAAGTTCAAAATACGTCAGATAGTAATGAAATTTTAAAAACACCAGATGCTGCTGAAATTACATTACCAGGACGTGCTTACTTACAAGTTGGGAACAATGAAATTTACGAACTATTCCAATCAGCTTGGAGCGGAGCAGACTATGTAGAAAATAAAGAGGATAAAGAACATTTAGACGCAACGATCTATGCAATAAATGATTTAGGACAATATGAAATATTAAGTGAAGACTTAAGTGGACTTGGTAGCAGTAAAGAAGTAATAAGCGTACCATCTGAACTGGATGCTGTTATTGACTACATTCACGATTACGCAGAAATAAATGAAATTGAAGCGTTAGCTAGACCATGGTTACCACCACTTCCAGAAAGCGTATATCTACAAGACTTACATGCTATTCAGTTCAAAGAAGCATGGACGAAAGAAAAGAAACCATTAAAAGCAACAGTTGGTCTACTAGATCAGCCTGAATTACAATCACAAACATCATTAACACTAGATATTAGTAAAGACGGACACGTAGCGGTCTTCTCAAGTCCAGGCTACGGAAAATCAACATTCTTACAATCAGTCATTATGGATGTAGCTCGTCAGCATAGTCCGGAGCATTTGCATGTGTATTTAGTGGACCTTGGAACAAATGGTCTTCTACCTTTAAAAGGGTTACCTCATGTAGCGGATACGATTACAATTGACGAATCAGAAAAATGTTTAAAGTTTGTTGAAAGATTAACTCAAGAAATGAAGAATCGTAAACGATTATTAAGTGAATATGACGTTGCAAATATTGAAATGTATGAAAAGGCAAGTGGGAAAGAAATACCACATATTATTATTGCAATCGATAATTATGATGCAGTAAAAGAAGCGAAATTCTATGAGAGTTTTGAAATGATAATTATGCAAATTGTCCGAGATGGTGCTAGTTTAGGGATTCATACCTTAATTAGTGCAGGACGACAAAACGCACTTAGAATTCAATTGTACAATAATATTAAAATCCAAACTTGTTTATATATGATTGATCAAAGTGAAGTAGCTAGTATTGTAGGGAGATCTGATATAAAAGTGGAAGAAACAGCAGGAAGAGCGTTAATAAAACTAGAATCTCCGACATTATTCCAGGCTGCATTGCCTACGAAAGCAGAAGATGAACTACAACAAATTCAATTATTACAACAAGAAGCAAATGATATGGATCGAGAATGGGATGGAGAACGTCCTAAGGCAATTCCAATGATGCCAGAAATTATTGATATTGCTACTTATCGTAAAAATAAAGACGTTACAAAAGCTCTACAAGCAGCAAGAATTCCAATGGGGCTTGATTTTGCAAACGTAGAAGTTGTAGCTCATGATATTGCGGTGAATGATCATTTAATGATTTATAGTGTAGATGATAGTATGAGAAAACAAATTGTAACTAGTATCCTATCTCAATTGAATAAAGATTATTTTGAAAGTGTGACGTTGGTGGATACAGCAGAGTATAGTTTCGTTCAATATAAAGGCAATGTGACACATTACATTGTAGAAGAAAATGAAATAAATATGCATGCGAAGTATTGGATGGAAGTAATTCGCGAACGAGCTCTTGAATTAGCACAAGCAAGACAAGAAGATAGAGAAATTCCTACATTCACAAAACAACTCATTATCATGACAAATGTTGAAGAGTTTAGCAAATTTGTTTATTTAGAAATGGAGGATGCAGCAACTTTAATTGATCTATCTCGTACAGTAGGTATTTACTTTGTATTAGCAGGTCACCACGACTACATGGACCGAAATCGTGAAGCTCTACCTATGAAAATGAGAAGTAAACTAACAGCAGCAGTTATCGCAATGCCATTAAATGATCAAAGTATCTTCAACATAAAATATATAAGCAACGAAGCGCAATTAGGTAAAGATGAAGTGTATTACTACCAAAAAGGGAACATAATGAAACTAAAAATGCCTAGAGTAACTAACGAGGTGACAGTATGAAATTAAAGAAGAAAGCTAAGGTGATGATAGTCGTGTCAATAGTGGCAAGTTTATTAAGTGGATGTGGTTTTGGGGAGACAAAGATTGAGTATGAGAGATTAGTAAAGGCGTTGGATGAAGGGGATATGAAGACAGTTATGTCTGCGAGTGATGATGGGTATGCGTATGTAACCCAAAGAGGTATATATAGTACATTTGAACAAAAGGAAGATGGAGAGCATAGTAAAACAATCTACCAAACTTCGACAGGCGTATATAATATAAAAGATAAAAGTTTATATGGGAATACAACACAAGAAATTACCTCGGAAGTAGATGATAAAAATTATAAAGAAGAAGTTAATTATAGTACAAATATTATGTATAAAAATGAAAAGGTGCAAAGTCCGGATTCAAATCTAGATGTTTCATACGTGAACTTAATTGTAGATCGTTTAAAAGGAATAGGGAAACTAAAGATAAAACCTGGAGATGATATAAAAAAGTTTGATCAACCTAATTCAGTGGGATATCGACTAACTGAATCCGAATTCCAGAGTATTATTA
>NZ_JBFPJH010000224.1:0-5452 GCF_040838255.1 Bacillus sp. C30
ATATACTTTTTTATAATAATTGTCTAGTAATAGACATGTTGTTTTATGTGGAAATTTCGTGTGGATTTTATATTGAGAACGTATATTCTGTGTGGTATTCTTTAATTAGGTAAGGAATTTTCTTTCTATTAAAAGAATGGGGGAACTTACGATGATTAAGCCTGCAACAATGGAGTTTGTTTCACTATCGAACGGAGAAACGATCGCGTATCAAGAAGTTGGAAGGCAAAATGAAGAAATGCTCGTACTCATTCATGGGAATATGACATCGTCACAACACTTTGATTTAGTTCTTGAGAAACTACAAAATCAATATCATATTTACGCAATTGATTTAAGAGGATTTGGACAATCAACGTATAATAAGCCGATAGATTCTTTACAAGACTTTGCAGAAGATGTGAAACTTTTTATAGATAAATTAAATTTGAAGAAATTTTCATTAATGGGATGGTCAATGGGTGGTGGTGTTGCGATGCAATTTACAGCGAATCATCCAACATTTGTCGAAAAGTTGATTTTAGTAGAATCAGTGGGAATGAAGGGATATCCAATCTTTAAAAAAGATATTAACGGGCAACCGATCGTATCAAGTTTAGTAAAGACGAAAGAAGAAATCGCGCAAGATCCCGTACAAATTGCTCCAGTGCTAGATGCGATAAAAAATATGAATAAATTATATTACCGTACAGTATGGAATCTATTAATATATACACATAATCAACCTGAACCGGATCGTTATGAAAAGTATTTAGATGATATGTTAACGCAACGTAATTTCGTAGATGTGAATTATGCGCTCATTACATTTAATATTTCGGATGAACATAACGGGGTTATAGAGGGAAATAAGCAAATTGATCATATTAAAGCTCCAACACTCGTCATACAAGGTGACAGAGATTACGTCGTACCGCAAGTAGTCGGTGAGGAATTAGCAAAACATTTGCCAAATGCAGAGTTGAAGATATTAGAAGATTGCGGACACTCACCGTTTATAGATTGTTTAGATGTATTTATAAAACATGTTGAGGATTGGTTAGAATAGAAAGAATCCCCGAAATGAGAAGTGTTGCATATACTATAACATTTGTATGTATAAGGGGAGAGAGTCAATGCATAATCCACTTTTAATATATCATTCTCCATATAACCATCACCAACATATAAAATTTATTATCGATCCGATGTATATGGAAGTTTCATCAGCTGTAGTTCCACTACAACTACAGCAGCCACCAATAGCTCATGCACATCACTACTTATATGGCCCATCATTTTATGAAAATCCATATTTCAAGCACTTTCATTACAATGTGAAAGCGCAAGTATGGGAAGGATAAGAAGCTAAAAGGTTCATTCTTTTAGCTTCTTTTTTATTATGAATATTCGTACACGCATTTGAAGAAACAGTTTATAATGAAAAGTGGAAAGCGTGAGAAGGAGAGGGAAAAGGATGTCGATGCGTTTTACTTTTTGGATTATGGTTGGAATTGTAGCAATCTCGGGTTTATCACAAGGAATGCTTTTACCTGCCATTGCAATGATTTTTGAACAAGAAGGGGTTAGTTCAAGTATTAACGGTATTCATGCGACGGCATTATATATTGGGATATTAGTTATTTCACCGTTTCTTGAAAAACCGATGCAAAAGTTTGGAATGAAGCCAATTATCGTTATTGGTGGGTTTCTCGTTATTATTTCATTATTCTTTTTTACACAAACTTTTTCATTTTGGGTATGGTTCGTTCTTAGATTTCTAGTTGGAGTCGGAGATCATATGCTTCATGTCGGAACACAAACATGGATTACGACAACATCAGACCCGAGTAAAATAGGTAGACAAGTATCGATATACGGTGTATTCTTCGGAATTGGTTTTGCCGTTGGTCCGTATTTAGCAAGCACTGTTCAGTACGGTCTTGCAACACCATTTATCGTATCTACTATACTTTGCTTAATAGGATGGCTTTTACTACTACCAACGAAAAATGCATTTCCAGCACAAGATGAGGCAAAAACTGAAAGTAAATCATCCTTTTCTCGTTATAAACAAGTCGTTGGATTAGCTTGGATTGCGCTAATTGGTCCGCTCGCATACGGCGTACTTGAAGCGATGTTAAATAGTAACTTACCAGTATACGCACTTCGCAAAGGATGGTCTGTATCGGAAGTTTCCTTCTTATTACCAGCATTCGCAGTTGGGGGCATTATTACACAAATTCCACTCGGTATATTAAGTGATAAATACGGAAGAGACCGTATTTTAACGTGGACGTTCAGCGTAAGTACGGGCATTTTCCTACTTGCAGCAGTATTTGATCAATATTACTGGATCGTCTTTGCATGTATGCTTATAGCAGGTATGGTCATTGGCTCGTGCTTCTCACTAGGGCTTGGATTTATGACAGATTTATTACCGAGACACATACTACCAGCAGGTAATATATTATCCGGAATCGCCTTTAGTATAGGAAGTATTATGGGACCTGTATTAGGAGGCGTATTTATAGAAAAAATACAGTATACAAGCTTTTTTATTGCGGTTATGATTATAATGGGAATTCTCGCAATGGTATATATGGTCTACATGAAGAATCAATTCGCATCAAGAAAAATAGAAAGTAGGTTAGGGCATGACAAAACAACCTAATAAAAAGAAATTTGAAGTACTCGAAAACGAAACAATTACAGACTGCTTAGCGCGTATGGAACAAGAAGGATATGCACCGTCTCGTCGCATGGAAGAGCCAATCTTTCATGAAGTAAAGAAAGACGGAAAAACAGAAGTTGAACCGTGTGGTAGAAAAATTGTTTTTGAGGGGAAATTGAAGTAATAAGTTATATAAAAAGAATTTGCTTTTGGGTACAAGCAAGATAAAACATATAGTCACATAAAAAACGCTGTTGATTTCAATATCAATAGCGTTTTTGTTTTTAATAAATATTTAGATCAAAATGAATTTCTGCTTGAATGGAACTAGCAAAATCAATAATGCTTTTTTGTAAATACATCGCGGGTGATTCGTTATTCTCCACTTGAATCACTACCATAAAAAGAAACTCTAAACTATATTTCTTCTTGAGATGTTTTAATTTTTCTGTTTTTCCTTCAAGGGATTTTAGAATAATATGCAACTGATTATTTATATCGTATGATTCTTGGTATCCAGTGCTTAAAGTCCAATCAGTCTCTTTTCTATATATGATTTTGGTGGATACAAGATTCGGATTATCACGTTTTGCAACAACATCACCTTTTTTATAAGTTCTTGTAGGCTCGATACTTAGGGCCTCGGTAATTGCTTCAACAGGGAATATATCACCCGTTGCACTAAAATAAGCCATAACTTTGGTTTTATCCAGATTGGTTCCTCCTCTTATTATTAAGATGCTACTCTTATTACATTATAAAAATTTATGAATGTAAATGGAATTTTAATCCTGCTATTTATGGGCAGCAAAGCTTCTAATGGGAGGAAAGTAGGTGAGAGCCAATTGTCCATAAAAGCATGATTAGTGTGGGAGAATAAAATCTCCCTAGTTTCATTGTATTGAATTCCGGCGTAGGGACATTAGTTAAAGCTGGATTCCTATACATTTGTAGGAAAGAACAATTATACAAAAGTAGGATGATTAAAAATATAAATATTTGTATGATAAAAACAAAATATATTTTAAAAGATCAGAATGTAGGTTAGGGAGAAATATATAATGATACAAAGCATATATGAAACTCATTTACATGTAAGGAATTTAGAAAAGGCGGTAGATTTCTATCAAAATAAGTTAGGCTTAACAGTAGCAAAAAAATTATCGAAAAGACGAGTTGCGTTCTTTTGGGTAGGAGAAAATAAAAAACAAATGCTCGGATTATGGGAAGTACATACTAATGAAGAGTTTGAAACGAAACACTTCGCTTTTCGTGTAGAGTTAGAGTTTTTAAATGCTTCAAAAGTATGGTTAGAGAAGCGTGGAATAGAGGTAGTAGGGAGTCAAGGGAAAGGAAATCGAGAACCAATTGTCCAAAGGTGGATGCCAGCTGCAAGCGTATATTTTCTAGATTGTGATGGAAATAAATTAGAGTTTATTTCTATGTTATATGATGATCCAGATGAACTAGAATATGCAACGTATTTAAGTGAATGGAATGCGGAGCAATAAGAAAAATAAAGTGGAACTTTAATCAGTAGTAGTTTTACAGCTTTGTATTATGTTAAATAGATAGAAACAAAATAAAATCCCTCAAGAAAAGGCACGTTCTTGAAGGGTTTTTTTATGCTTTATATATTTTATATTGCTTGTAACGTATTAATGATGTTCACTTTTAGATATTTCAGCGCGTTGAATATAACCATCAGAGAAGCTGAAATAAAGAGAATAGCTTCCTCGATTATATATAAAGCCTTCACTAGTCATATCCTCTCCAATTCCATCTGGCTCACCAAACCACTCTTTTAATTCATTGATAGTGATACCCATTTTTACCCATATATATCTAGCGTCCGAAGGGTACATATCAATATTATAATCTCCATATACCGCTGTAGTAGGTGCATCACATTCTGTACATGGTGCTTGCTTCCAAACATCAGGCACTCCAAATTCTTTTTTTACCTCAGATATATCTTTACCCAGTACATCTAATTTAAATGGACCAAACGTCCCATCCTGTAAAGCTGTTGCTAACATTTGTTTCAGTTCTTCTTTTGTATTGATGTTGAAATTATAAGATCTGTTCTTTGCTATTGCATTATAGAAAAATTGTGCATACTGCTCACGTTTCACAATCATATTTCCATTAAAATTACCTGATTCGTCACCTTGTGCTATACGGTTACTACGCACTGCATTTACAGATTCATAGGCCCAATGACCTTTTGGTACATCTTTAAAGTTCTCTTGTCCTTTTGAGTTTAATTGAAATGCTTTTTGCAATACTACTGCCATCTCATACCGATTTAATGCGTCATCTGGACGAAATGCACCTGTTCCATCACCTGTCATAATTCCAGCTTGCGCAATGGCTGTGATATCCTTTTCAAACATATGATTTGTAATATCATTAAACATATTTCCCTGTTTATCATCTGCTATTAAACCTAAATGTCGATTGACTAAAGAAGCAACCTGTCCTCTAGTAATGTTGTCCCCAAAACCAAATTTTCCATTTCCATATCCCTTATAAATCCCTGCTGCTGCTAAGTAATCAATAGCAGTTTTTGACCAGTGGTCCTTTGGTACATCTGTAAATACAGTGTTCGCATTGCCAGCTACTTTATAGTTATTCGTAGTTGTTTGTGCGTTTGCTGTGCCTACCATCATTGTAGTTGCTAGTGCTGTGGTGATTACGAATCCCAAAATTTTTTTAGCTTTGCTTGTTTTCTTGCCCATTTGAGAAAGCCTCCCCAGTTTAATTTAACTTTATTAAATATACGTATTACACATATAC
>NZ_JBFPJH010000225.1:0-5431 GCF_040838255.1 Bacillus sp. C30
TTCAAAATCAATTGCGTAATCTAATTGATGTTCCAGTTTTTCTTGACCAGGTCAAATAACCGTTCTACGGCTAATGTTAAGTGATTCAGCAATCTTCTTCTTCGTTTTAAAAGATACACCAAAAAATTTAGCAGAGTAGTTGTGTAGGTGCGCTAGTACAGCTAATTGGTTTTTATTTAACTGATCCTTAAATTTCTCTTTATATGAACGAACAGTTTTATTTAATTCATCAATAGTTTTGAATGTTGCTAGGTTTTCGTAGGTTTCATTACCTGCGATAATTGTAATTCCTTTTTTCTTCTCCATAATAAATCTGTCCCCTTTGTGGAAACAAAAAAGCAACGTCACCAATTTGGTAAACGTTGCTTAATAGACCCTACATGATGTAAAATAACTCATGAGAGTATAGCAAGTGTTTACCTGGCGCAATCAGGTGGACGGTATATAGAGTGTTGGTCGCACTATATATACACGCTGTGCTTTTTTTGTTTTGAGTCTTGTATTTAGATAAAATTTCATTTGCAAAAATGTGTTTAAAGTAGAACCATTAGCAATAGAGTTAGTTGTTTTTGTAGGGTCTATATAAAAAATTAGCTTAATAAGACAAGATAAGGATTAACTGGCTGGCAAAATGGTCTGGCTATTGCTGGGAATTACATGTCTGCTGCGTCATTTCTTGGTATAGCCGGAGCGATAGCGTTAACTGGGTTTGATGGGTTCTTTTATAGTATCGGCTTTTTAGTTGCTTATTTAGTTGTTCTATATCTTGTCGCAGAACCGCTTAGAAATTTAGGGAAGTACACGTTAGCGGATATGATTGCGGCACGTTTTGATGCGAAAAAAGTTCGTGGTATAGCAGCGCTTAATACGATGACGATTTCAATTTTCTATATGATTGCACAATTAGTTGGTGCGGGTGCACTTATTAAACTATTATTAGGTATTGAATATACAACATCTGTATTAATCGTAGGTACACTTATGACTGTGTATGTTATTTTTGGAGGAATGACAGCTACGAGCTGGGTTCAAATTGTAAAGGCTGTACTACTTATGGCAGGGACATTTATTATTTCTGTTATCGTTTTCTCCAAATTTAATTTCAGTGTGACTGAAATGTTCGCTCACATGAAAACAGCTACTCCATTAAAAGATTCGTTTTTAAATCCAGGAGTAAAGTATAAGGATGGTCTTGATACACTTTCTTTAAATTTAGGACTAGTCCTTGGTACAGCTGGATTACCACATATTCTTGTCCGCTTTTTTACAGTACGTGATGCAAAAACTGCACGTCAATCTGTTGTATATGCGACGTGGTTAATTGGCGCGTTTTATATTATGACAATTTTATTAGGGTTTGGAGCAGCAGCGTTTGTAGGAAATGAGGCGATTATTAAAGCAAACCCTGCTGGTAATATGGCAGCACCTTTATTAGCAAAAGCATTAGGCGGAGATTTCTTATTTGCTTTCGTATCAGCAATTGCTTTTGCAACTATTTTAGCTGTAGTAGCAGGACTTGTGTTAACAGCAGCATCAGCATTCGCGCATGATTTTTATAATGAGATTATCCGTAAAGGAAAATCAACGGAAAAAGAGCAAGTGTCAATGGCGCGTTATGCGTCTATTGGGGTGGCGATAGTATCTATTATACTTGCTTTATTTGCTCAAACATTAAACGTAGCATTTTTAGTATCACTAGCATTTGCGGTTGCAGCGAGTGCAAATTTACCGGTTATATTATTTACAATCTATTGGAAGCGTTTTAATACAACAGGAGCAATTTCTGGTATGATTGTTGGTCTTGTATCAGCGATTGTTCTTGTAGCGTTAAGTCCAAATGTTTGGAACCCAGTAGCTGGAAAAGCTATTTTTGTTGGAGAAGCGATATTCCCATATATGACACCTGGAATTATTTCGATCCCGCTCGGGTTTCTTGCAGCATATTTAGGAACTGTTTTCTCTAGTAAGAAAGAAGATGCAGCGAAATTTGATGAAATTCTTGTGAAATCTAATACTGGTCATGGTATTAGTGATGCATCTTCGCATTAAAAAAAGAGGAGCTTTTCGAAATATAAGAAAAGCTCCTCTTTCTTTTGACATTTTCTTATAAAGTGAAACTTTAATCAGTGTGGGGGATTGTTCATCCCCCCACACTGATTATTAGCCCTCACCAATTGGGCGTTTATGGGCAGTTAATCTCCCACCTAACTTCTTTGCTCCAGCTGAATTTGGGGGTGGGAGTTTTACTGCCCACAAATAGCGGGATAAATATTACTTTAATTTTGGTAGGATTTGTCTTGTGTTTGTGGAATGAAAATAGGCAGGGAGAAATTTAACTCATCATGGCACCAGCGCAGCTTTGTGAAAAATAAGTTGTTATGGAAGGTGGAAGAAATGATGAAGACAAAACAAACCGATGAATTATTAGCAAAAGATGAGCAATATGTTTGGCACGGAATGCGTCCCTTTAGTCCAAGTAGTACAATGGTAGGGGCAAAAGCAGAAGGGTGCTGGGTTGAAGATATACAAGGAAAAAGATACTTAGATGGTATGAGTGGTCTTTGGTGTGTAAATAGCGGATATGGAAGAAAAGAGCTTGTAGAGGCAGCTTATAAGCAATTGCAAACATTATCATATTTTCCGATGTCACAATCACATGAACCAGCAATTAAGCTCGCTGAAAAGTTAAACGAATGGCTTGGTGGAGAGTATGTTATTTTCTTCTCTAATAGTGGATCAGAAGCGAATGAAACCGCTTTTAAAATAGCAAGACAATATTATGCTCAAAAAGGTGAACCGCATCGTTATAAATTTATGTCGCGTTATCGTGGTTATCACGGAAACACAATGGCAACGATGGCGGCAACTGGCCAAGCACAACGTAGATATCAATATGAGCCATTTGCTTCAGGGTTTTTACACGTAACGCCTCCAGATTGTTACCGCATGCCAGAAATGGAATCGCAAAATATTTATGATGTAGAGTGTGTGAAAGAAGTAGATCGTGTTATGACATGGGAATTAAGTGAAACGATAGCCGCATTTATTATGGAGCCAATTATTACAGGCGGAGGTATTTTAATGCCACCACAAGACTATATGAAAGCAATTCACGAAACATGTCAAAAACACGGAGCACTACTTATAAGTGATGAAGTTATTTGTGGTTTCGGGCGTACAGGAAAAGCATTTGGGTTTATGAACTATGACGTTAAGCCTGATATCGTTACGATGGCAAAAGGTATTACGAGCGCATACTTACCATTATCAGCAACAGCTGTAAAAAAAGAAATTTATGAGGCATTTAAAGGAACAGGAGAATATGAATTCTTCCGCCATATTAATACATTTGGTGGAAATCCAGCGGCTTGTGCATTAGCGCTTAAAAACTTAGAGATTATGGAAAATGAAAATTTAATTGAGCGCTCTGCACAAATGGGTTCACTTTTATTAAATCAATTAAAAGAAGAAATTGGGGCACATCCGCTTGTTGGAAATATTAGAGGGAAAGGGTTATTAGTTGGAATCGAACTAGTAAATGATAAAGCGACGAAAGAACCAATTGATAATGACAAAATTGCAAGTGTTGTAAATGCTTGTAAAGAAAAAGGGCTCATTATCGGACGCAACGGTATGACAACAGCAGGGTATAATAACGTATTAACATTAGCGCCACCGCTCGTTATTTCAGGTGAAGAAATTGCTTTTATTGTCGGAACGTTGAAGACAGCGATGGAACGTATTTAATAAATAGAACGAGAGGAGCGAGCTGTAATATAAGGCTCGCTTTTGTTTACTAGGAGGAGCTTTTAATGGAGAAATATGATCCTAACAAACATTATCACATTGGTTATTATGAAGACGGATATGATTTAGAAGTGACAGCGTACAAAAGAATAAATGAGGCAGTTTGGGATGCGTATATTCCAGAATATGAAGCAGGGAGTCTTTATGAGAAAGTAAGTGAAATGAAGCTAGGTGAATATATAGATGATTACGGCATTAAAGTCTATTCATTTCGTGATGATATCGATGATGAAGAAGCACGCTCCATTTTTGAAAAATGGTTAAAAACGAATGGAATTGTTTAAAGAGAAAATGAAAAAGGAGATTGCTATCTTTTAAGATATCAATCTCCTTTTATTATAGTAAACTTATTTGCTTGCTTTCACTGCTTTATCTTTTGCACCAAAAGTGTATTTTAACATTGGTGGTGTAATCATCGTTGTTAAAATAACTACGATAACGATTGCTGTAAAGTAATCTTGTGCTAATAGGCCAGAAGAAAGTCCTGTTCCTGCGATGATAAGTGCAACTTCACCACGAGAAACCATACCAGCACCGATAATTGCAGAAGACTTTGCATCAAATCCAGTGATTCGTGCACCGAATCCACAACCGATTAGTTTTGTGAATACAGCGATAACTGTTAATGCTAAGATGAACCAAATTTGATCGCCAATACCGTCAAATGTAATATTCATACCGATACTAACAAAGAATACTGGAACGAACATAGCGTAAGCAATTGGTTCTACTTTCTTTTCTACTTCATGTTTGTAGTTCGTTTGAGAAATAGCGATACCAGCTGCGAAAGCACCGATAATACCAGCAATTCCTAATAGTTCGCCGAAGTATGCGAATGAGAAACAGATGATAAGTGCAGCACTAACGATAGACTCAGATACGCGAAGTGGTGATAACCAGCGCATGATTGCTGGAACACCTTTCCAACCAATTAAAATGATAGAAGCAAAGAATACTACTTTCTTCAAGATAATCATTGTTAAGTTAACGTCATCTGTGCCTAAGAAGCTCATTGCAAATGCTAATAAAATAACAACAAGAATGTCATCAAATACAGCGGCTCCAAGCATCGTCGTACTTTCACGTGTTTTCATTTTACCTAAATCACGAAGTGTTTGAACGGAAATACTAACACTTGTTGCACATAGAAGTAATCCTAAAAAGACAGCATTCCCTTGTTCCATACCGACAACAAGACCGGCAACGTAACCACCTACGAATGGAAGAACGATACCTCCAAGTGCAACAGCTAAAGAAGAATTACGATTTGCGTTTAATTCTTCTAAGTCTGTTTCAAGTCCTGCCATAAACATTAAAAGAATAACTCCGACATTACTTAATTGTGTTAGAAGCTCTGAATTTTCAATCCATCCGAATATAGCTGGACCGATAACGATACCAACAATTAATTTACCGAGTACAGAAGGTTGACCTAATCTAACACTAAGGTCACCAGCAAGCTTTGTACTTAATAAAATAAGTGCAATTTGAAAGAAAAATTCGAATTCCATTTAATCCTCTCCTCATCACTTTTTATTTTTATCATACGATTTCTCGGAATTTGCCTAATGATAATATGTAAAGATCCATTAAACAAAGGGTCTATTTACGAGTTCTTTTGAAC
>NZ_JBFPJH010000226.1:0-5411 GCF_040838255.1 Bacillus sp. C30
TCCAACTACTGCACAAATGAATTCATTATATTCTTTATGTAAAATGTTTATGAAGCAGTTTGCCATAGAGAAAGGAAATATACTCGGCCATAGGGAGTTAGAAGGGGTTACAAAAACTTGTCCAGGAAATCGCTTTTCTATGGTAGAGTTAAGAAAAGTATTATCTTAAATATAGAGGAGTAACGAATGATGATGAACATAAAAATACCGACTGATAAAAAAGAAGAGCTTGTAGCACAAATTCAGCAATTTTTCGTTGAAGAAGATTTAGATGAAATTGGACGTTTCCAAGCAGAACGTTTAATAGAGGAAATGATTAAATTAGTTGGACCATTTGCATACAATCAAGCAATTGGAGATGCAAGAAAGCTTGTAAGTGAGAAATTAACGAATATTGAAGAAGACTTGTATGTGTTAGAGAAGAATGAAGGGAAGTAAAAAGAGCTATTTTGGTCGTCTTCCGTCAATTATAAAATAAGTATATGCCACGGCTTTTTTCCGATGTTTTGTTTGGAAAAGACCGTGAAATTGTTTTTGGACATATAAAATAAACCTCTTTTTTTCCAAAAGGGACCCTAGAATTAAAAATATATTATCTTAATTTTATCTTTTTTTAATAATTTATTTATGGGCAATTTATAGTTGCTATTTATAATTCCTATATATAACAGCTATGGATACTACGAAAAAGAACTTTGGAGGTGTAACCAATTAGCTGTAATCAAAATTTAAAACATGAATTGCTCACATAGAATCTTCTTTTGGAAGATAAGTGGTGTAATTCTTTGTTAAATGAAGGAAGGGATTGGGAAGCTATGAATAAAACAATTTTAAAAACATGTATCATATCAGCAGTTTTAGGTGGAAGCCTATTAAGTGAAAAAAATGGAGAGGTGAAAGCAGAGGAGGTTACACCACAAACGAATCATACTGGTGTATTCAAAGATGTTCCAAAGGGGCACTGGTCATATGAGGCGATTCATCAATTAACAGGTGAGAAAATTATTTTCGGCTATGATGATGGAAGATTTGGTTTTGGAGATAACGTAACACGCGAACAAGTTGCAGCTTTAATGTATCGTTATTTTAATATGGCAGAAAACAAAAATTATCAGAACCCATATGGGGACGTAAGCGAAGATTCGACAAGCTATATAAAGGAAATCTTGTCTTTAACAGAAATGGGTGTTTTTAAGGGTGATGAGTATGGGAACTTTAGACCGAAGGCATCCTTAACACGTGCAGAAATGGCACAGGTTCTTACAAATGCTTTTCATTTAAAGGCAAAGAGTGATCATACTTTTAATGACGTTTCAACGAACTCATGGGCAAGAAATGCAATTAGTGCTGTTCAAACAAATAATATTGCAAAAGGAGTAGGAGGAGGGGAATTCGCTCCAAGTATGGATGTGACGCGTGAACAGTATGCACAATTTTTATACAATGCAATACAAGAAACTCAACAAACGAAAGGGCAGCTACTAGCTAGTATACTTGGTGAAACAAACTGGAAAGGGACAAAAGTCTATGACAAAGATCATAATGATTTAACGAAAGAAAATCAAAATTTCATCGGGCTTGCAAAATATGATGCTAAAACTGCAAGGTATGAATTTTTTAATGCAAATACAGAAGAGAGTCGTAATGATAGCGGTACCTTTTTTATAACCAACGATGGAAAGAAAAGAGTGTTAATTTCTGAAACGCAAAATTATCAAGCAGTTGTTGAATTAACGCAATTAGACAAGGAGAAATTTACATATAAAAGAATGGGGAAAGATGCAAAAGGGAACGATGTAGAAGTATTTGTTGAGCATGTTCCTTATCAAGAAAAAGAGCTTTCTTTTACCCGACCTGATAAAAATTTAGAAAGCTCGACGGGTAAAATAGTTACAGACGTTGATGGAGATGAAATCTTATCTAGTACTCTATGGAACGGAACAGTGGTATTAGATGAACAGGGTAATAATGTAACAAACTACAACTCTAACTTAATCAGTCTAGCAAAATATGATAAAAATACAAATAAATATGAGTTTTTCAATATGAATACAGGGATAAGTCGTGGGGATTATGGTTTCTTCGATGTTGTACATGACAATAAAATAAGAGCTCACGTTTCGTTAGGAAATAATAAATATGGTGCGGTCCTTGAACTTACAGAGTTAAATAAAGATAAATTTACGTATACAAGAATAGGGAAAGATGCGAATGGAAAAGATATAAAAATCTTTGTTGAGCATGAACCGTATACAGGTGACCTAAAACCAAATTTCACAAAATAAGATGTAAAAGTAATCTTATACTCTAGCAAAGGCATTATGTTAGAAAATGTTAGTAAGGAAAAACCTGAGTGATTAGGATTAGGTAATTATACAATAGAAGTAAAATAGTTCTTTATAGACAAATAGATGCCTTGAGGCATCTATTTGTCATTTTAAAATGATCTTATGGGTAAATGTAAAATACAAACTCTCTTACTTTCTCGGTTGTATTTTCATTTTTGAGTAGCTGACAATCTTCTCAGATCTAGTAACTTACTACTTGCACGACCATACATCGTGGCTCTTTTTTATTTGTTCTCTTTATATTCATGTATTTTCTCTTTTACATTACCGACAGTATCTTTAGCAGTGCCTTTCACCTTATCCCATTTTCCCTCGGCTTGTAATTTTTTATTGTCAGTTACTTTCCCGACAACTTCCTTTACTTCACCCTTTACCTTATCAATAGCACCTTCTACTTTTTCTTTTAAACCATGATCATGTTTAGTCATACATTTCTCCTCCTTGTAGTTTGAGTAGAATTCTCTTTTCATATTGCAAGTTGAATGATGTATCTAGTAATAGCGTAACAAATTTAGTTTGAATATTCAAATGAGTAACAGGATAGAAAGGTAATTGTCATAAAATGTATACATTCGTAATGGAAAGAAAAAGAAAGTTAATTTAATGTCTTTCGCAGTCCATATTGATTTTGTATAAGCAATTTTCATATGGGCACGTTCCATATTATTTTGACTGCCGCTACCGAATCTTGCTTGTCCAACTATTAAATTACAATTGGATTCAAGAGCGGTCTCAATTCGTTTTTGAATTAATACGGTATGACAACCTTTACGTTGAAATTCTGGCAAAGTAGCAGAAGCAGCTAATGAAGCAACACCTTTATTTATATAAAGTACCCCTATACTAGCAGGAGTGTTTTGAACTTCGGCTATGAAAAAATGCCAGCCGGATTTATTGTAGAGAATTTCGTTATTTTGGTGCACACCATATTTTGTAAAGGATGGCATGTTAAATCCACGTACATATATGTCTGCAAAAATATCAAATTCATTTTCTTTTAGTTGGCGTACTGAAATGTTAGAAGGCAGCAGCGATGAGTCTTCTCTTGGTAAACTATATAAAGCGGTATGGAAGCTAGATTGATAAAAATCTTTTTGAGAAAAGTATTGAAATAATTCAGTTGTACCTTGCGCTGGTGTAATTTCAAAACGGCAAGGGATTTGTAGTGATTGATAATAAGCGATGATTTCATCTATCTCATCTGTATTTGTAAATGTAATGCCCTTTACTGTATTAAAAGCAGGACCAGCAATTACTTTTGATGAAAAGGCAGTGGCACTCCCGAACTTTTTCGTTTGTACTTGCATTGGGTTGCCGCTTATTGTTTGTAGTGCCTCTAATCTAGAAGAAAGCATATGTATTTCTGCGTTTTCAATTTCTTGTGCTGTATTGACTGTCATAATTGTACTCATACGATTCCTCCGTCAATTAATATAGTTCATAGTACATATACGATTTTTCTTCTGAGATTCCTGTTGAAATGTAAGAGAATAAGAGGTTTTTTGGAAGGGAAATGGAAACGGACTGTCGAAGGGAGTGGAAACAGATTAAAGGTGGTGCTCTCATGAAACAGAAAGACGTGCAGACATGCTCTCATTGCGGTTCTCAAAACATAGGAGAAGGTGAGTTTATCGGTTATGCACAAATACGGAAAAAGGAAACGATGTTCACATCTTCACCAGTGGATGCTTATATTTGTACAGATTGCGGGAATATCCTTTCATTAAAGGTACGGAATTATGAAAGGTTTAAGCAGAAGCCGCTATGATTGTTGAGAAGTGGTCATATCCAGCGTTGTATACGAAACGTCTTATATTAAGGGAAATTAATATGAGTGATATTTTACATATATATGAGTATGCCTCAGATAAAGAAATGTCAACGTATACAGTATGGGATGCTTATCAATCGTTACATGACACACAAAAATATATAGAAGAAATTGTGAGTCAATATGAGAAAGAAAAGGTAGCTCCCCTTGGAATTGTATTAAAAGAGGAACAAAAACTCATAGGAACTTGTGGATTTATAAAATATGATGTAACTGAACATAAAGCGGAAATTGCATACGCCTTATCACGAAAATATTGGGGTAGAGGATTAGCTACCGAGGCGGCTTCAGCTTTTTTTAGCTATGGTTTTAATGAGTTACGCCTTAATAGTATTGAAGCAGGATGTAATTCAGAAAATGAAGCATCTGAAAAATTAATGAAACGTTTGAATATGGAATACGATTGTACAATTCAAAAGGATTTGTTCATTAAAGGTAAGTATCGTGATACGAAAAGGTATTGTATATCTAGGAAAAGATATATGAATCAATGAAATATTTTATATTGAAAACTCCTTTAATTGAATAAGGGGGTTTTTGTTTTACGTATAACAATAATTACCTTTAATTGTTATAATTGGTTATTGAGAAATATTGTTTTTCTTAATACCACAATCATAGAAGAAAACTAGCTAAATCGTATACAAAACCGCTATATAACACAATCACAACCGTAAGTTGACAAAGTGCAACCACAGGAAGATAGAGATAAGAGCAATGTTTACATACAATTTAGTTAAGAAAACAAAGGGGGACACACATATGGAATTTGGTGAGAAGCTTTTTAAATTAAGAAAGGAAAAAGGCCTTTCTCAAGAAGCGTTAGCTGAGAAATTAAACACAACAAGACAAGCGGTTAGTAAATGGGAAAATGGTCAAGGTTTTCCTGAAACCGAAAAACTAATAATGATTGGAAATGTATTTGAAGTATCTCTTGATTACTTATTAAAAGAAACTGCTGAGCAAAGTAATGAAAAGGAAAATGGTTATTATGTAAGTAAGGAAATGGCGGAAGGGTATATAGTGTATGGGCAAAAAATTTCTAAATATATCGCATTAGGATTTAGCTTGCTTATTTTATCTACAATACCGTATTTATTATTTAAAGAAAATGCAACAATGTCTACATTCCTTGTCATTATCATTGCTGTCCTTGGAATTGGAGCGATGATGGTACCTGTAACGATAGAAGAGAGTCGATACAATGTATTAAAAAAAGAAGAATTACTATT
>NZ_JBFPJH010000227.1:0-5408 GCF_040838255.1 Bacillus sp. C30
GTATAATAAGCATGATAAAAATTGGTTTAAATTTAATATGTTTCTTATTGTTGCTAGCAATATAAGCAAGGAAGAAAACAACGATAAGTCCCACGGAAAAAGTAATAAATTTCATAGTAAGCCCCCTAAAAGAGATATTCTGCTATATATGTTTTTCATTTCAAGGGAGAATATGCATCTTTGGTAAAGAAAGGAATAGAGAGAGCATGAATATATGTAGAGTGCACCACGTTGCAATTATTTGTTCGAATTATGAACTGTCAAAGGATTTTTATACTCGGATATTAGGTTTTAAAGCGATAAATGAAGTATATAGAAAAGAACGAGATTCTTATAAGTTAGATTTATGTGTAGGGGAAGAGTATCAAATTGAATTATTTTCATTTCCTAGTCCACCTGAGCGCCCAAGTTTTCCAGAAGCAGCTGGACTTAGACATTTAGCATTTGCTGTTACAAATATAGAAGAAGCTGTAAACCATTTAAAACAATGCGGTGTGGAGACTGAAGCGATACGTATGGATGAAATTACGGATAAAAAATTTGTCTTTTTCCAAGATCCTGATGGCTTGCCTTTAGAATTGTATGAGGCTTGAAATTGGTGAATTTTATATAGGGTTGCTTTCAAATAAATGAAGAAACTAAAGTGAAACTTCTTTTTTAAAGGAGGTGTAACTTTAGCTAAGAAAGCTAAAGGACATATGTGGATATTTTAAAATTACTGATGGTAGCCATCCTTATTGCGTTAACAGCATTTTTTGTGGCTGTTGAGTTTGCAATTATTAAGGTGCGTAGCAGTCGTATTGATCAACT
Organism: Bacillus sp. C30; assembly: GCF_040838255.1. Lineage (NCBI taxonomy): Bacteria > Bacillati > Bacillota > Bacilli > Caryophanales > Bacillaceae > Bacillus > Bacillus sp. C30. Next base: position 811 of record NZ_JBFPJH010000227.1, read on the forward strand.
CGTTAGTGAAAAACGACGAGGAGCATTGGCAGCTAAAAAAGTAACTTCGAATTTAGATGAGTATTTATCAGCATGTCAGTTAGGTATTACAATTACTGCTTTAGGGCTTGGGTGGTTAGGAGAGCCCACTATAAAACATATACTCGAGCCGTTGTTTTTAAAACTACACTTATCTCCTGCAATTGCAAGTACAGTTTCATTTATTATTGCCTTTGCAGTTATTACGTTTTTACATGTTGTCATTGGTGAACTTGCTCCGAAGACGCTCGCTATACAAAGGGCAGAGCAAGTTAGCTTATTATTATCGAAGCCAATTATTTACTTTTACCGAGTAATGTATCCGTTTATTTGGGCTTTAAATGGTTCTGCAAGGCTTGTAACAGGGTTATTCGGATTACATCCGGCTTCTGAACATGAAGTAGCTCATTCGGAGGAAGAATTACGATTAATCTTATCTGAGAGTTATGAGAGTGGAGAGATTAATCAAAGGGAATTTAAATATGTAAATAATATTTTTGAATTCGATAATAGAGTCGCAAAGGAAATTATGGTACCTCGTACGGAAGTTGTAGGTTTATATGAGGACGAACCATTTGAAACACATATTAAAATAATCGCACAAGAAAAGTACACGAGATATCCCGTATTTGGTGAAGATAAAGATGAAATTATTGGGATGGTTAATGTAAAGGATTTATTTATTCGTTATATGGATGGTAATCGAGACGAGGGGTGCTCGATTACGCCATATACAAGGCCAGTTATTGAAGTGTTAGAAAATATCCCTATTCATGATTTGCTATTACAAATGCAAAGAAAACGAATTCCATTAGCTGTATTATATGATGAATATGGTGGTACAGCGGGGATCGTTACACTAGAAGATATTTTAGAAGAAATTGTTGGAGAAATCCGAGATGAATACGATGAAGATGAACACCCGCCTATAGAGCATATAAGTGAAGGGTGTAAAATCGTAGAGGGAAAAGTGCTTATTAGTGAAGTAAATGATTTATTTGGCATACACTTAATCGCTGATGATGTAGATACAATTGGTGGCTGGATTATGGTACAAAAGCAAATCGTTGCTGAAGGAGATATTATTGAAAAACACGGCTTTTCTTTTAAAGTTCTTGAAAAGGATATGCATCAAATTAAGCGAGTTGAAATAAAGAAAGTAGAAGAATGAATGGATTTTCTATTATATAAACTTTAATAAAAAGTATATATAGAAAAATAAATGTTTGCGCTTTCAAAAAAGGTGCTATATAGTGAAAGTGGATACTGAAGAATTCATTTAATGATACTCGTATTTTATAGGGCGAATTCTTTAGATAAGGATTTAGAATGAAAAGTATAGGTGATGAAAAATGATAGCAACGAAGGATATACGTATAGAAAAAGATTTTTTAGGTGAAAAGGAAGTACCGAGTGTAGCTTATTATGGTGTACAAACATTACGTGCCGTAGAAAACTTTCCTATTACAGGATACCGCATTCATCCGTCACTCATTACGGCAATGGCAATTGTAAAAAAAGCGGCAGCGCTTGCGAATATAGATACAGGTTACTTAGCTAAAGATATCGGACAAGAAATTGCAGAAGCGGCACAAGAGATTGTTGATGGAAAGTTCCATGATCAATTTATCGTAGACCCGATTCAAGGCGGAGCAGGTACTTCAATTAATATGAATACTAATGAAGTAATTGCAAATAGAGCCTTGGAACGTATGGGATACGAAAAAGGTGAATATGCGAAAATTAGCCCAAACACTCATGTGAACATGGCCCAATCAACAAATGATGCGTTCCCAACTGGGATTCATATAGCAACTCTTATGATGCTGGAAGAACTTCTTGTTACAATGGAAGAACTTCACTCTGCTTTTCATGATAAAGCAAAAGAGTTTGATCACGTTATTAAAATGGGGCGTACGCATTTGCAAGATGCAGTTCCAATTCGCCTTGGGCAAGAATTTGAAGCATATAGCAGAGTGCTAGAGCGTGATATAAAAAGAATTAAACAGTCTCGTCAACATTTATACGAAGTTAATATGGGTGCGACAGCTGTCGGTACGGGATTAAATGCAAACCCTACTTATATAGAACAAGTTGTGAAGCATTTACGAACTTTTAGTGGTTTCCCTCTTGTTGGTGCAGAGCACTTAGTTGATGCGACGCAAAACACAGATGCATATACAGAAGTATCTGCAGCACTAAAAGTATGTATGATGAATATGTCTAAAATTGCAAATGACCTTCGTATTATGGCGTCTGGTCCACGTGTTGGGTTGGCGGAAATTCAATTACCAGCTCGTCAACCAGGTTCATCTATTATGCCGGGTAAAGTAAATCCAGTTATGGCAGAAGTAATTAACCAAGTTGCTTTCCAAGTAATTGGAAATGACCATACAATTTGCTTAGCGTCAGAAGCTGGCCAATTAGAGTTAAATGTAATGGAACCGGTATTAGTATTTAATTTAATTCAATCCATCAGTATTATGAATAACGGTTTCCGTGTATTCCGTGAATACTGTATAAAGGGAATTACAGCGAATGAAGAGTTGCTTAAGCAATATGTTGAAAAAAGTGTTGGAGTTATTACAGCAGTGAATCCTCATATTGGTTATGAAGCAGCTTCTCGCATTGCACGTGAAGCAATTGCGACAGGAAAATCTGTTAGGGAGCTATGTTTAGAACATGGTGTACTTACAGCAGAAGAGCTTGATATTATTTTGGATCCATATGAAATGACGCATCCCGAAATTGCTGGTGCTTCTTTATTAAAGAATAAAAAAATGTAATGTAAAAAGCACCGATCCATTTGGATCGGTGCTTTTTTTAGAAGATATTAAATACAGAGTTAAGTTGAAGTAAGCTAATAATAGCTAAGAAGATTAAACTATATTTCATTACTATTTTAAATAGAGCAGATTCTTGACCAACTAGTCCAACTGCTGCACAAGCAACTGCTACAGATTGTGGTGAAACCATTTTTGCGATTGTACCACCAACTACGTTTAATGAAACGAGAGTAGATGGTACGATGTTTAACTGATCGGCAGTTACTGCTTGAAGTGGTGCGAATAATGAACCACTTGATACGACTGAACCTGTAATGAATACGCCAATCCATCCTAAGATTGGAGAAAGAACTGGGAATGCATTTCCTGTAGAAGAGAATGCAAGTCCAAGTGTAGATGACATACCAGAGTAGTTTTCTACGTAAGCTAAAGCGATAACGCTACAAATTGTATATACTGGAACTTTTAGTTCTTTTATTGTTTCGATCATTAATTCTTTAATCATTTTGCCGTTTACACGGTAGACGATAAGTGAAACGATGATTGCTAATACAATCGCAGTAGTTGTAGAAGAGAATACATCTAGTTTGAAAATCGCTGCGAAAGGTGTATCAGCCTTTGTAATTGGTGCAGTTTTCATAACCGCATTATGAAGACCAGGGAATTGAATGTTAAATACTAAGTTTGCCAATGGACCATCCGGAGCAAATAAAGCTTTAATTGGTTTTAAATTAAAGATTGTTACAAATGCAGTTAAGAATACGAATGGGGACCAAGCATATAAAATTTGATTGAATGTATGAGATTCTTTTTCTTCTTGTTTTTCTTCTTTAGCAGAAGATTTTGGTTGCCAAACACGTAAGAATAATGTAAGAGCGACCATACTTACGACTGCTGCGAAAATATTAGTAAGTTCAGCGCCTAAGAAGTAAGTCACAAGGAACTGAGTAATTGCGAAAGAAACACCACTTACAAGAATACCTTGCCAAGTTTCTTTAATGCCTTTAAATCCATCTACCATTGAAACAAGTAAGAACGGTAAAACAATGCTAATGAATGGCAAAATGTAAACAGCTTGACGACCGACAGTTAATGCATCTAGCCCAGTTAATTGTGCAGGTACTGTAACTGGAATACCCATAGCACCCATAGCACCACCAGCGATATTAGCTACTAAGCAAATACCTGCTGCTTTTAATGGATTAAAGCCCATACCTACAAGTAATGCAGCTGTAATAGCAACTGGAACACCGAAACCAGCCGCGCCTTCTAAGAAAGCACCGAAAGAATAAGCGATTAATAATACTTGTAAACGCTGATCATTTGTAATACTTGAAATGCTATCACGAATGACATTGAATTGTTCTGTTTTAACAGTTAATTTGTAAAGGAAGATAGCTGCGATAACGATAGTACAAATTGGATAAAATCCAGATAAAACACCGAATCCGGCAGATGCTACAGCTACAGTTGCGGGCATTTTATAAACAAATATAGCAAGAATAATAGCGACGATCACACTATAAAGCCCAGCCATGTAACCTTTCATTTTGAATCCCACTAAACAAATAATGAAGCAAAAAATTGGGAGTGCTGCGATTAGTGCAGATAACCAAATATTGTTTAATGGGTCATAAATTTGTGTCCAAGTACTCATAATAATGACAACTCCTATCTATTATATGTGAATAAATTCACATTATTTGTGAAACTATTCACAATCAACTTACATGCTTAGTATATTCTCCTTCAACACTATTGTCAACGTGAAAAAGTATAATTATTCCATAATAG
>NZ_JBFPJH010000228.1:0-5403 GCF_040838255.1 Bacillus sp. C30
ACCGTATATAATAGAAACAATTACTCCAACCATTAATATGCCTGGAAGTAAATTTGCCACTTTAATTTTAATAAATCCAAGTAAGTTTAATCCGATTGCGAATATCATAATACCGCCAGTAGCCGTCATTTCCACTATAAATTGATTCATTAATTCTTTTGGAACAAAACTATTAATTTGTGTTGCAAAAACTGCAATACCTCCCTCATATAAAATCACTGGAATCGCTGAAAATACTACGCCAATTCCTAGAGTTGTCGTTAATATAATAGAAATGAATCCATCGATAATCGCCTTTGTAAATAAAATATCATGATTTCCGCGAATCCCACTGTCCAATGCACCAAGTATCCCCATCGCTCCGATTGCAAAAATAAGCGTGGCTGTTACAAAGCCTTCTGATATGCTCCCTTTCCCTTTCGATCCAACTTTATTTTCTAGCCAATCCCCTAACAGTTTTAACCTTTCTTCTAATTGTAGCCATTCTCCGATTACCGTACCAATAACTAAACTTAGTATGACAACAAGAAAATTTTCACTTTTTAATGCCATTTGAAGTCCAAGTACAGTAACCGCTAAACCAATTGCATGCATAATTGTTCCCTTCATACTTTCTGGAATCGCACTAAATAATTTACCAAGTAAAGTACCAAATATAATACAAATCCCATTTACAACTGCTCCTAATATAACCATTTCTCATTCTTCACCCTTCGAATTCTTTATTTCTATATTTTGGTTTATACATTGATTTACAGGTTACCTATATGTTAACGTAATATTGTGAATATTAATAAACGTTTTTCACTACATAACCCGCTATTTTTTTGTAACTATACAAAGACCGATTGCCTTTAGTAGATTCATTGTTAATCTAATTGCGGGATAAACTCAAAAGGGAAGGTATTTATGAAAACTTTACTAAAACGATTTCTGTTAATAGCCTTTTTCATTACACCAATTGTTTTATTAATCAACTACTCTTTTATTTCAAAAGCGAAAGACAAACCTGATATGCAAAACAAATCTAGTAAAACAGCTTCAAAAAGCGAAAAGAAAACCGAAGACCCTGAAATCACACTCACCTTCTCTGGTGATACAATGTTCGATTGGCAATTACGTCCCGTAATCGAAAAAAATGGGGCTGATTATCCATTCCAACACGTAAAAGAAGAAATAACGAAAGCTGATATTTCTTTTGTTAATTTAGAGTCAGCATTTACAACGAGAGAAAAAAAAGTACCTGGGCAACAATTTTGGATTAAAAGTGATCCATCCACACTACAAGCCATTAAAAACACCGGATATGACATCGTGAACATTGGCAATAACCATACACTTGATTATGGGCAAGATGGACTACTAGACACCATTTCTCACGTCGAAAAATTAAAACTACCTTACACTGGAGCCGGAAAAAATGCTGAAGATGCTTATACTGCTCGTGAACTAACTGTAAAAGGAAAAAAGTTTAAATTTCTTTCCTTTGTACGCTTTATGCCCAACTTTAATTGGGTAGCTGGTGACAATAAACCCGGCGTTGCAAACGGATATGACCTAGATCTTGTAACAAAAACGATTCAAGAGCAAAAGAAAGATGCTGATTATGTAATCGTCTATATGCATTGGGGCGTCGAAAAATCTAATCGCCCAATAGAATACCAGAAACAATATGTTCCGAAAATGGTAGAGGCGGGTGCTGATGCAATCGTTGGAAGTCACCCGCATTGGTTACAAGGATTTGAGTATTACAATAAAGTTCCTATCGCATACTCGTTAGGAAACTTTTTATTCCCGAATTATGTAAATGGAAAGAGTGCCGAAACAGGCGTATTAACTTTAACCTTTAAAGGTAAGGATGTCCAAATGTCATTCAATCCTTACATCATTCGCAACAACCAAGTTTCTCCTGTAAATGAAGAAGAAAAGAAAAAAGCACTGCAATATTTACAAACGGTTTCAACTGATGTAGAAATTGATGACACTGGGAAAATAATAAACAAACGCAACTAAACAGCACGAGATTCATTTCTCTGTAACATACATTACGGGATAGGTGATGAATATGCTGAAAAACTTATTAGAAAATATAAGTCTGTTAGAAAACGTGTATAAAATATCTATAGCGATCCTGCTTTTATGTTCATTTTTTTCTGTTAGACTTCTAAGAAAAATAAAGCGCGAGAGAAAACTTACTCCCTTTGAATTTACAATGTATGTAATCATTCGTATTGCAATACTTTTTTGGTTAACTAGCTTTATCCTTCTTGAATATGGAGCGTATTTCGTTTAACTTTCAAAGAATAAAAAAGATAGAACAAGCAGGATTTCCCTCCGCTTGTATCTACCTTTTTTATTTCAAGTAGAATTGTATGTTAACTCTTTTCTTTTATTAAATAAGTAAATCAAACAGCACAGGATTTTTATTAAGCTCCACGAATTGAATGTTATTTTCTTGAAAACGAGTAATTAAAGCTTCATAGTCTTCCTTATGCTTTAATTCTACCCCCACTAAAGCTGGACCATTTTCTTTATTATGTTTCTTAATATACTCAAAGCGAGTAATATCATCTTCCGGTCCTAATCCTTTATCAAGAAACTCTCGTAGTGCTCCTGAACGTTGCGGAAATTCAATGATGAAATAGTGCTTTAATCCTTCATGAATAAGGGATCGTTCTTTCATTTCTTGCATTCTATCAATATCATTATTTCCACCACTTAACGTGCATACAACTGTTTTTCCCTTTATTTCATCTCTGTATAGATCAAGTGCCGCAATAGAAAGCGCACCAGCTGGCTCTGCTACAATCGCATTTTTCTTATACAGTTCTAAAATCGTTGTACAAACCTTTCCCTCCGGTACTAAAACAATATCATCAATTACATCTTTACATGTTTCAAAAGTTAACTTTCCTACCTTCTTAACAGCTGCTCCATCAACAAAACTATCAATCTTTTCTAATGCAACATTTTCATTTTGAAGAAAAGCTTCTTTCATAGATGCAGCTCCCATCGGTTCTACACCGATTACCTTTGTAGTAGGACTAACCCCCTTTACATATGTACCAATACCAGATGCTAATCCACCACCGCCAATTGCTGTAAATATATAATCAACTGGTTTCTCCATATCATGCATAATTTCAACAGCGACTGTTCCTTGACCAGCAACGACATACGGATCATCAAACGGATGTACAAATGTCATCCTATTTTCTACACAATAGCGCTGCGCCTCTTGGAAAGAACTATCAAATGTATCACCAACTAATACAATGTCTGCGAAATCACCACCGAAAAATTCAACTTGTGATACTTTTTGCTTAGGTGTCGTTGTCGGCATGAAAATTTTTGACGGAATCTTCAATAAATTACACGTATAAGCAACTCCTTGTGCATGATTACCAGCACTTGCACAAACAACACCATTTTGTAACTTTTCTTTCGGTAAACTTTGAATTAAATTATACGCACCACGAATTTTGAAAGAACGAATAACTTGTAAATCTTCTCGCTTAACATATACGTCACATTCATATTTCTCAGATAAAACTGAATCTCGTTGTAACGGTGTTTTAATAACGATATCTTTCATGCAATTATGAGCCATTAAGATATCTTCAATTTTCACTCTCTCCTTTACATTTTGCACCATTTTATATCATCCTTATCTCTTTTTATATTGGCTCAATCAAAATTCGGGATTTTCAGAACTGCACCTGTATTCGCCGATGTTACCATTTGTGCATAACGTCCAAGCCACCCAGTTTTCACTTTTGGTTCTGGTCGTTTCCACCCTTTTTTACGCTTCTCTAATTCCTCATCACTAACTCTCACTTCTAACAAGCGTTCCTCAACATCAATACATACAATATCTCCTTGTTCAAGAAGTGCAATCGTTCCGCCAGCTGCTGCTTCTGGTGAAATATGCCCTACCGAAATACCACGTGAAGCACCAGAGAAGCGACCATCAGTTAAAAGTGCAACATCTGCTCCTAATCCCATACCAGCAATTGCTGATGTTGGTGCTAACATTTCCGGCATACCAGGTCCGCCTCTTGGTCCTTCATAGCGAATAACAACTACATCTCCTTTCTTAACTTTCCCAAGCATAATGCCGGCAAGCGCCTCATCTTGTGAATTAAAAATAACGCAAGGTCCTTCAAATCGTTTTACTTCTGTTGCTCCGCTTTTAATAACCGCTCCGTCTTTCGCAAGGTTTCCTTTTAATATACGTAATCCTCCTTCTTCACTATGAGGATTTTCTAGAGAATGAATAACTTCCTTATCTTGAATCTCTGCATGAGCAATGTTTTCTCTTAATGTTTGCCCAGTAGCAGTTATACGATCAAGGTGAAGTACCCCTTCTTTTCGGCTCATCTCTTTCAAAATTGCACTAATCCCGCCTGCGCGATCGATATCTTCCATATGCCAATTAGAAGCTGGACTTACTTTACATAAATGCGGTACACGTCTTGAAACTGCATCAATGCGGTTCATATCGTAATCTAACCCCGCCTCTTGTGCGAGTGCTAACGTGTGTAATACTGTATTCGTTGATCCACCCATCGCCATATCAAGTGCAAACGCATCATCAATTGCTTCTTCTGTTACAATGTCGCGTGGTTTAATATCTCTTTCAATTAAAATTTTTAATTTTTCTGCTGCTTGTTTAATTAACTCCTCACGTCTTGGATCAATCGCTAAAATACTCCCGTTACCAGGAAGAGCTAAACCTAACACTTCACATAAACAGTTCATAGAGTTCGCTGTAAACATACCGGAACAAGAACCACAAGATGGACAGCCATGATCTTCAATATCCTTTAATTCTTCTTCTGAAATTTTCCCAGATTGATAGGCTCCTACCCCTTCAAAAACAGAACTTAAATCGACAACTTCCCCTTTAGATGTTTTCCCCGCTGCCATCGGACCACCTGAAACGAAAACAGTTGGAATGTTTATTCGAAGTGCAGCCATCATCATACCTGGTGTAATTTTGTCACAGTTTGGAATACAAATCATTCCGTCAAACCAGTGTGCATTTACAACCGTTTCTACTGAATCTGCAATGATTTCACGACTCGGAAGCGAATAACGCATACCGATATGACCCATCGCAATACCGTCATCTACTCCAATTGTATTAAATTCAAATGGAACCATGCCTGCTGCACGTACTGCTTCTTTAACAAGTTTCCCAAACTCATTTAAGTGCTTATGACCTGGAATAATTTCAATAAAAGAATTACAAATTGCTATGAATGGTTTATCAAAATCTTCATCTTTTAAACCAGTTGCTTTTAATAAACTACGATGCGGAGCTTTATCAAAACCTTTTTTAATCATGTCACTTCTCATCTTGTCAAATCCCTTCTTACACATTTTTTCTCTTACTTAATC
>NZ_JBFPJH010000229.1:0-5391 GCF_040838255.1 Bacillus sp. C30
GGATATTAAGAATAATATTAGAAAAGCTTCTAATAGTAGGAAGAATAAAAATACTGAAAATGATATTATGATCGTCGGGAAACCAGTACAGTCAAAAAATCAAAGTGCAGTGTTTGTATATGAATCATTGCAAGTTCCAATACAAGGTATGGAGAGAACGACTGATTTTATTTTCTTATCAGCCGGGATTGCGATTATTTTAACAACTTTCTTTGCATTTTTCTTATCTACTCGAATTACGGCACCGCTTCGTAAAATGCGCGAGGTTGCATTTGAGGTAGCGCGCGGGAAATTTGATACGAAAGCCCCTATGGTGTCGCAGGACGAAATTGGTGAGCTTGCAACTGCTTTAAATCAAATGGGGAAACAGTTGAAGTTTAATATGAATGCCCTGCAGCAAGAAAAAGAGCAGTTAGCTAGCATTTTGAGTAGTATGGCAGATGGTGTTGTTACGTTAAATCAAGAAGGTGAAGTCGTTGTTATCAACCCACCGGCAGAAAACTTCTTACAAGTTTGGCAAGAAGAAAAAGAAGTAGAGTTAATTAAAAAACTGCCTTCTGAACTTGTTGAACTATTCTATCTCGTTGTAGAAAGTGAGCAACAACAAGTTGTTGAAATTAATTTGCAAAAAGGTAACTACGTAGTTCTTATGACACCGCTTTACAATCAAACAAAAATTCGTGGAGCTGTAGCAGTATTGCGAGATATGACGGAGGAGCGTCGTCTTGAGAAAATGCGTCAAGACTTTATTGCGAATGTATCACATGAACTTCGTACACCGATGGTAATGCTTCAAGGATATAGTGAAGCAATTTTAGATGATATTGTGCAAACGAAAGAAGAAATTAATGAGTTTGTTCAAATTATTTATGATGAATCTGTTCGTTTAGGTAAACTTGTAAATGAGTTATTAGATTTAGCCCGTATGGAAAGTGGACATGTAGAGTTACATATAGGGGAAGTAGATATTCATCCATTTGTCGAAAAAATTGGCCGTAAATTCCAGGGGATTGCAAAGGATAAAGAAGTCCAATTAACAGTGGATTTCCAAAGTCCAATTGCACAATATCCGTTTGATGCAGACCGTATGGAACAGGTACTGACGAATTTAATTGATAATGCAATCCGTCATACAAATGCAGGTGGACATGTTACACTTGTAATTAATACGAAAAATAGTGGCCTTACTTTCGAAGTGCAAGATTCAGGTGCTGGTATTCCAGAAGAAGATATTCCGTTCTTGTTCGATCGATTCTATAAAGCTGATAAAGCGAGAACTCGCGGGAAAAAAATTGGAACAGGACTCGGGCTTGCGATTGCTAAAAATATTGTTCAAGGTCATGACGGGAAGATTTTTGTATCAAGTGTCGTTGGGGAAGGAACTGCATTCTCTGTATATTTACCAAATCGTATAATTTAGATATATATGTTTTTTGAAAGTTGATCATGAATAAAAGCTTTACTGTTTTTTTATTTTTTTGTAAGTGCAATTAAATAGAGAATGGTAGAGTTTTTTTCTTTAATAATCAGAATGAAAATAAAAAGAGAGGTGTCATAATGAAATGAAACTTTATACAAAAACAGGTGATAAAGGGGAAACGAGTGTCATAGGTGGCCGAGTGGATAAAGATCATATACGTGTAGAAGCTTATGGAACAATTGATGAGGCGAATTCTCATATCGGATATGCCATGTCTAAATTACAAGAGGAATGTTTTCGTAACATTTATAACGAACTTGAAAATATTCAACATGAACTATTTGATTGTGGAGGGGATTTAGCAATATTAGAGAAGAAAATCCCTTATAAAGTAACGATAGAGATGGTCGAGTATTTAGAGAGACGAATTGATTCGTATACAGAAGAAGCGCCGCCTTTAGAGCGTTTTATTTTACCAGGCGGTAGCGAGATATCGGCTGCACTACACATTGCACGTACAGTTATAAGAAGAGCAGAACGTTGTATAGTGTCATTGCAAAAAGAAGGAGAAACCAATGAAATTGTTCTAAAGTATGTAAATAGGTTATCTGATTATTTATTTGCGCTTGCTAGAGTAATAAATGCACGTTTACAAGTGAAAGATGTGGAATATAACCGCAGTGCACTTGTTTTTCGTAATAAAGAAGAGAAGGAAGTGGAGTAATACACTTTCTTTTTTTTGTATACTTTTTTCTGTAATATCCCACAATAGAGAAGGTATGACGGTTATTAGAAAACGGAGGATGTATATGAAAGCGTTAAAATGTGGCGTGGTGATATTGAGTGTATTATTTTTATCTCAATTACATGTTTACGCTGAAGGGAATCAGTGGATATGGCCTGTTGATGGGCAGATAAGTGATTATTTTGGGACAAGACATGGGAAACACTATGGTATTGATATAGCTGCGCCTATTGGAACGCCTGTGGCAGCTATTCAAAATGGTAAGGTGACAAAGTCTTATTTTTCAAGTAGTTATGGAAATGTTGTGTTTATTAAACATGGAGAATATGAGGCTGTTTATGCGCATTTAAATAAGAGATATGTAGTTCAAGGTGATAACATTTCAAAAGGAGAGCCAATTGGAGAGGTAGGGAATACAGGAGAATCGCGAGGAGCGCATTTACATTTAGAAGTACATCAAGGGAGATGGACGATGGAGAAAAGGAATGCGATGAATCCGTTGCTTGTTTTAAATGAACAAAAAAATCAAGTTGTGTCATCACTATATATTGTACAAAAAGGTGATACTTTAGTTGGTATTGCCCGGAAATTTAGTATGACAGTTGAGGAAATTAAAGTGAGGAATGGATTGCGACAAGAGCAAATCTATCCGAACCAACAACTATACGTCAAGTAAAGGCAACGTCCCAAAAGCATAACTTTTGAATAAATTTATTTTCTTCTTATTTAAGATTGCGATAGTAAATGAAATTATATCGAACATAGCTCTTATTATATCGACATTTCGACAAGAAATATCGACTAACAATAAAATACGACAATAAGAGCAACCTATTCCTAACGAAAAACCGTCCCAAAAGATTTTTTGGGACGGCTTCTTTTACCAAAAAATAAAGACACATATAAATCCAGTAATAGCTAAGTAGCTATATAAGTAAAAGACTTTTGTTCTTGTTTTTTCTTTTGTCCGAAATAGTACGATAGTTGGTTCGATTAGACCAATTGTAAGACAAAGTAAACCAAGAAGCATAAAGCCAATTGAAAGAGAATACAGGGCGATTTGTGGTGCTTGAAATGGAATCATCCATTTTAATAAAAATGCAATAAGTGCAGTGTAACAAATGCAACCGATGTATTTATTCAATGGTGTATCAGAACGGAAACCAGGAAGTTTCTTGGAAAACGGACGGGAAACAACTTCCGTTTGTAAAGATGTATGTTCTTCAATTATTTTTTGAGCTTCTTTTCCTTTTTGGAAAAGGGATAAAATCCAGTTTCGCTCACCTTGGAAAATAAATTGAGAAGTTGTTAAATAGTGATCAACTTTTACCTTATTCCAACTCTTCCATGGATGACGCTCACACAATTTTAATTTACTTTCTGTTTTTTTATCATACTGATAAATACTTATGCCATCTTGGTCAAAAGAAGCGTAGTATGTCTCTCTTGAGAATGTGCCTAGATCAATTGGACAGTAGAAAAGTAATTCTTTTTTCAAATAAAAGTATTCTTTTCTTAAGTTCTTTTTCATTGCTTCTCGAATAGAGTGTCTTTTATCTTTCTTCATGACATTTCCTCCATAACTCAGAAAATGTTCTTATCTTAACAATTCAACATCTTATCACTTTTGACGACATATGACTAGGGGGATTCATAAGAGAAATACCGAATTATAAAGTGAAACTTTAATCAGTGGGGGTTTTTTCCATCCCCCACTGATTATTAGCCTTCACCAATAGGGCTTTTACAGGCAGCCCGACTCCCGCCTAACTTCCTCGCATTCGCCGAATTTCGAGGTGGGAGTCTTACTGCCCGCAAATAGCGGGATGAAAAATATGGGTTGTATTGTAAAATATAGTGATCGTTTCTTTAATTATATAAAATCAATAACTTATTTTTAGTAAGTTACACTTTTTTTGTTCACAATACGATCATGTTGTTGTATAATAAAGTGGAAAATAGAATATCGGTCTATCTTCGGGGCAGGGTGAAAATCCCGACCGGCGGTGATGAACATTTAATAATTTCGTTCTAAGCCCGCGAGCCGTTAAGGCAGGATTTGGTGTGATTCCAAAGCCGACAGTACAGTCTGGATGGGAGAAGATGGAGGTTCAAGCGTTCAAAAAAGATAAGTATTTGAACGTCTGTTTGATGTGCCTTAAAATTCTCCCTTTGTGTAAATCACAAAGGGTTTTTTCGTTCTATGAAAAAATAGGCATAGCAGAACCTTTCCACTTTCCATGAGAAGATCGATGGAAAAGGAGAGAGAAAGATGAAACAAAAAAAAAGTGTAGTGCAGATGGTGAGTGTAGCGATGCTAAGTAGTATTGCGTATTTACTAATGATGTTGGATTTTCCATTCCCAGGGCTTCCGCCATTTTTAAAAATTGATTTTAGTGATGTGCCAGCTTTAATTGCGGCGATAATTTTTAGTCCAATTGCAGGTGTAATTGTAGAAGCGATAAAAAATATTTTGCATTACGGAATTCAAGGAAGTTTAACGGGAGTACCAGTAGGAGAAGTAGCAAACTTTATAGCGGGATGTTTATTTATTGGTCCAGCAGCATTCTTATTCCGAAAGTATCGCACAGTAAAAAGTTTAACGACAGGATTAATGCTAGGTACAATTACTATGACAGTTATTATGAGTGTGTTAAACTACTTTATTATTTTACCAGCGTACACTTGGTTTTTAAATTCACCAGCTATGTCTAGTGATATTATGCGACAAACTATTGTAACGGCGATATTACCGTTTAATGTAATTAAAGGAATTGTTGTAACAATTGTATTTGTAGCATTATTTTCACGCTTGAAAGTATGGGTATTTGCAAAAATGAAAAATGCTTAAAAATATTAAACCATTGGCAGCGTAACTGCTAATGTTTTTTTTGTTAGTGAGAATGAAAAAGAGTGCAAAAAATCCCCCTCATAAGTATGAGGGGGATTTTTTGAAGTTAATAAAAGACTATTCGAATTTTAAAGAGTCGCCATCAAATGATTCGTCAGCAACTTTAATTGAGTCAGTTGGACAACCTTCGAATGCATCCATCATATCTTCAATTAATACATCTGGAATTTCAACGATACCTTGGTTATCGTCTAATGTTACAAATGCAATGCCTTCATCATCATAGTCATAAATGTCTGGTGCAGCAGCACCACAAGCACCGCATGCAATACAAGTATCTTTGTCAACGATTGTATATTTTGCCATATTTTTTCC
>NZ_JBFPJH010000230.1:0-5365 GCF_040838255.1 Bacillus sp. C30
ATTATCGTTGTCTTTTTATATTTTCGTTTATTTTTCTTTTCTCTTGAAGGAGAGGTATTCTCCGTATAGTTCCCTCCGTTTTCTATTCATCTAATATGTTTTTCAATTTTTCATAATTAGTGCTATCCTTTTGAAATACATTCTCTTTCAATCCTTTTATTTGTATCCATTCCGTCGTAATCGAATATTGAATCATACCTTCATGGAAACTAAGGAACTTCAACATAATCCCCGTATTTTTCTCTACAACCATTTCAAATTTCCCACTCAAATCTTCAGATGTACTTACAGGCATTTCTATGTTTATTACCCCTTCTATTTTGTAGCAATCGAGTCCAAGATACTTCGTTTCTTTATAACTCCAATCTTTATATCGAATTAATAGATCAGCAAATTCTGATTGAATACTGTACTTAGCGAATCCCACATATTCGTCATCATACCGTTTCTTCTCACCTGATTTTCTCAACAACCTTTCCGTAGGGCTTAATTTTAATAGTTCATTATTTCTTTCTTTTGGGCTCCATCTCGTCTCTTTATACGTATTATTCTTATCATTAAACTCTTTTTTTCCGTCCTCGTTATAAATAATCGTGCTTTTTTTCGATAGTTTGTCTTCTTTAGATGAAATACCACTTTGTTTCTCCGTATCAATCGCATATTTATATGTTGTAGCAATTTTTGTAGAGCTAGAATATTCTTCGAATTGCCCTGAAACATTTTGGAAATGATCAATTGAATCAAGCATCTTTTGATAAATCTTTTCCTTATCTGGATAATTGACGTTCAACTTTATTTCTTCTTCATTCTCATAATCAGAAAACGCATTCTTCTTTACGTAATTAAACATCCCTCCATTTTGTGCAAAGCTCTGTATTGAAAACTCAGACATAGATACAATTGACAGCGTTAGAACAGCGGCACTAATAAACATCATATGTACTCTATAACTCTTTCTTTTTACAGGAAGATTATGAAGTGTATCATTAATTTTTTCGTTTAGTGCCTGTGGTAATACGGTATTATCCTTTTCTATTCTCTTTTTTAATTTTTCATCAAATGATTTTTCTTTATCCATTTTAACCACCTCCTACTCCATCTTTAATCGTGCTTCTAATTGTTCCCTTGCACGTGACAATCTTGATTTAACCGTGCCTTTTGGAATTTCTAAAAGCGTTGCAATACTTTCTTGATTCATATCTTCATAATAATAAAGTACGGTTACAGCTCTTAGTTCTTCCGTTAAAGACTGAATAGCATTACAAAGATCAATATCTTCATATCGATCGAACGCCACCATATTACTATCATGATCCTCAATTACAATTACTTTTTTATAAGAGCGAATTATATTGTTACACTCATTTATTAAAATTCTAATTAGCCACGTTTGAAAAAACTCTTCCTTTTTCAGTTTTTTTATATTTTCATAAGCTTTTAAAATTGTTGCCTGCATTGCATCCTCTATATTCGTCTCATCACGTAACATCGCCTTCGCAATGCGATACATCTTTACTTTTTCTGTATGTATAAGTGTCATAAAAGCCTCATGATTACCCTTTTTTGCTAAAGAAACATCCGTTTCTTCTTTTACAATCATCTTATATAAAGGAATTACTTTCACAATTGGTCCTCCTGTTTCAGCCTCTCTATTAATTAAACTTTACACATATTAGACGGAGTATCCTAGAAAAAGGTTCAATTCTTTTGAATATTTCTACAAGAAAAAATGTAAACATTCCATTTTGACTATCTACTTAAATGTTGCTCTAAAAGATATCCCTTCGAATTTACAAACAAAAAAAGCCCACTTTCTCAGTGGACTTTCTAATTTACAACGGTAAATCCCTCTTCCTAAACACTACAATTGCTACTATGAAGATACAAAGCACTCCAGCAGTTAAGCCTATACTTACTGGCCATATATTATATGTTCCTTCAGCAATTTCTTTCGGACGAAACAATGTAAATAAAGATATATTTCTCATCCACTCTAACTTATCACTTAATTTCCCTACCATATCTAATACGAAAAATAAGATTGTTAAGCTGGCTGAGTAGCTAAGTGCCTTTCTTTCATCATTACATATACAAGAAAAGAAAAATGAATAGGCACTAACTACTAAAAATATAAGCCCTCCGACTATGTTTATTTTCAAAAATAATTCTCGATTTAAGTTATTATCTTTTAAAAACCATTCTGCACCTAATATACCAGCTACATAAGTAACAATTACAATTATTAGTAGCCCCAATATGAGAACAGCAGCTTGTGTAATTGCAATTTGCACCCTTGATACAGGTGTTGCTAATAAATATGCCATCGCCCCTTTATCTACATGACGAGCAATTAAATGCGTTGCAACCGTGACACAAAAAATTGTTAAAATGATAATAAACAATAGACTATAATATTCACCAGCTAAAAAATCCATTACATTTTGAATCGGACTTTCCATTCCAACAATTTTTTTCACACTATCAGGCATGGCACTTATTAATTCATTTAAACCTTTGGCTGAAACCATCGATGGGAATATCCAAATTAATAACCATAAATAAAGAGCTGCACCAGTAGCATAGCTCAATATACTTTTTTTCGTTTCTTTCAAACTAGCTAAAAATAGTTGTTTATTCATGCTTTACCCCTTCTTTCTTCTCGTAATAATGCATAAATAAATGTTCTAAATCCGTCGCTCTCGTTTGAAGTGCAGTTACATTATAGTTTGAAAGTATTTGTAAAACAGTTTGATAGTTTCCTTGCACAATAATTGACGCCTCTCTACCTTTCACTCCTTCAAATTGCAAATCACATTGTTTAAGAGACTCGATTTCTTCTTGAGATGATACTGTTACATCTATCACCTGTCTTCTCATGCCTTGTAAATCATGAATGTTTTCAACGGTTACAAGACAACCATCTTTAATAATAGCTACTCTGTCACAAGTTCTCTCAATTTCAGTGAAAATATGTGATGACATAAGGATTGTTTTTCCTCTTTGCTTTTCCTCTAATATTAAATCTATAAATACTTGTTGCATAAGTGGATCGAGTCCTGATGTCGGTTCATCTAAAATTAACACCTCTGGATCATGCATAAATGCCGCAACTATACCTACTTTTTGTTTCATTCCTTTAGACATTTTTCGAATTGGTGTTTTCACATCGAACTGCAAACGTTCTATCAATTCATCTCGTCTTTTTATATTTTTTAACCCACGCATTCCTTGCATCAAATTTAAAAACTCTAATCCATTCATTCCTTCAATAAAAGAAATCTCTCCTGGCAAATAGCCAACTCCTCTTTGAATTTTCGCAGCATCTTCCCAACAATCTAATCCGAAAATTGTCGCTTTACCAGCCGTCGGTTTTATAAATCCCATTAAATTACGAATCGTTGTTGATTTCCCAGCACCATTTGGTCCTAAGTAGCCAAAAACTTCCCCTTCTTTCACTTCAAATGTAATATCAAACAAGCCTTTTCCATTTGAAAACTGTTTTGTAACATTTTGAACTGAAATCATAAATCCACCTCATTTTTTGAAATATTTAACATATGATATTTCAAAATTATTGTACTCCTCATCTTTCATATCCGCAACAACTTTTTGAAATATTTATATGTCCATATTTCAAAAATATTGTTTTCAATTATTTTTTCTTGTATATTTTAAATGAGGTGATTGTATTGAACGGCTTTGAAAAAGTGAAAGAAAAGAAAAAACGTGCCATTAAAGATGCGGCCTTTACATTATTTTCAGAACGTGGATTTAATGAAGTGAAAATAGAACATATTGCAAAAAAAGCAAACGTTTCTCAAGTGACAATTTATAATCATTTCGGAAGTAAAGATGCGTTATTTAGGGAGCTTATACAAGAATTTATAATATCTGAATTTCAATATTATAAAAGACTTGCAGAAGAAAAATTACCTTTTCATGAGATGATGCAAAAGATGATCATTAGAAAAATGAATACTGGCGGGTTATTCCAACCTGATATGTTGCTACAAATGATGCAAAGAGATGAAGAGCTCCGAGAGTTTATTTATAGTTATCAAAACGAAAAAATCCTGCCTTGGTATTTAGAAATACTAGAACAAGCACAGCAAAAAAATGAAATTAACCCTCACCTTACTAAAGAAATGATGTTGCTATACATTCAAATGTTCACTAAATTAGGTGATGATTTCGGGGCACAGCTTCTTGAAGGAGATCGCGAAAAACATATACAAGATATCGTTACGATGTTCTTTTATGGACTGTCCGTCCCAGAAAAATAATTTTTTTCTAAAGAACAAATAAAATCACCAAAAGGCCCTTTGGATATTTAGATCTCAAGGGCTTTTTGGTGTTAAAAAAATTATTAATACTAACTTTATCTTAACGAAGTTAAATGCTGCTTTATAGATAATACCTTATTATAAATTAACTCTTTTAGCATAACAGGCTGAATTGAGATAATCGTTCCACCGAAATTCAGAAAATAACTTGAAATAAAATCAAATTCTTTCTTGTTAAAATAGCCTGTTATACTATAATTTTCATTTTCTTTTTGTATCCTCATGGAAGGATAATTCTCTTTATCGAAAATGTCTTTTCCTTTTTGATTAACAATGACACGAAAATCAATTGCATCCGGCTTTCTGTGAAAAGTAGTAAGATAACTTAATAATTCTTCAAGCTTTTTTGGATTAGTATTGCTTGTTTCCACAATAGAAAGAATTTTATCACATCTAATTATTTGAACATGATTTGTCTCAAAATTAAAGATTTTAGCATACCACTGGCCAAATTTAGATTCTATTCGAATAAATTGGGCGACCAATACTTTTTCCTCATCTTTTTTTAAATATGTTAAATGATAAACTCGCTCAGCAAAAATCCCCTGTAAAATTTCTTTTAAGAATGGACTAAAATTACTATGATTTGTTACTTCAAAAGAAAGCGTTCGTTCCATGATTGAAATATTTTTACTCACATTATCAGGTAATACATGTTTAAACTTATTTTCAAGCGCAATACTTTCTACATTAAATGGTTTTGTCTTGTATCCATTTAATGTAAGAATCGAAAAGTATAACGCATACATTTCATCCACACTAAAATAAATTGGCGATAACACACTATTTTCTATAATTTTATAACTTCCATTTCTACCCAGTTCAGAATATATTGGTACACCTATTTCTTCCAATGATTGAATATCTCGTAGAGCGGTACTTTTAGAAATATCATATCTAGCCATTAAATCTTTTAAATTAAAATATCTTTTATTATTTAAGAAAATAAGCATATCATTTATTCGTTCCGTTTTTTTCATATTTCCCTCCAAAAAAGGTGTCATGTATTGAAACCTTTTTAG
>NZ_JBFPJH010000231.1:0-5290 GCF_040838255.1 Bacillus sp. C30
AAATATGAGAGACTTCAAAAGTTGTTTACACAAATGCAGGAGTTTTATAGAGAACAAGTTCCTCAAGGGATAGAGAAATTCCAGCAAATCGTAGGATATTGTAAAAAGAAAGTGAATATCACTTTAAATCCCTTTAGTAATACTCGATTTAGTGAAAATAATTTAACTGAACATGAGAAAAAAGGTTATGATCTTGCTTCAAAAGATATACAGCAAAAGAAAAAAGAGAAAAATAGAAATAGAGATAGTGGTTTAGAGAGATAAATAAAAAGAACTCTTAATAGAGTTCTTTTTATTTTATTATTTTAAGGTGTTTTACTTCTTTTCGGACTTGTTCTAAATTTTTGTCTCGTCCTCTAAAAGCAAATGAAGGATCTAAACGATATGTATTAGAAGCACCTACTTTAGGACCTTTAACTAAAATTCCATGATTAGAAAGTTCTTTAATTGCTCTTGAAACATGGGGTGGTTTCATTCCTAATTCTTCAGCTATGTCTTTTTGTCTAATTCTTAACCAATTTTCATAATCTAGTTTTGATAATAGGATCATATAAACACGCAATGTTTCACCTTTTAAATTGAGTTTTGCGACATATGTTAATCCTTCTTGAAACACCATGACCCAATCCCCCTTATAAACTTTTTTTTTCTTAGCTGGAGTTAATAAATATTGTTGGATTTCTCCTGTTTCTTCATCAGGTACTTCGATAAAGATATCTTTATCTAATGATGACATTACTTTTTAACCTCCCTCTACTTTTATGTTACCGAGTATGGTAACTATTATACATACCAAATATGGTAACAACAATACCAAATATGGTAACTATTATGTTAAAAAAAACCTTATAAATAAAGGGTTTTTTTAAGGTCCCCTTGTGTCTTTTATAATAAGGGCTAAAAATCTCATCATTTTCGATGAGATTTTTAGCCCTTATTTAATCTTTTAGAATGAACATTTTGTTTCACCATTTCAAACAAGACGTTCACGAAAACAACAAAAAAATGAACATCTTGTTTCCTTATGTTCACCCCTAGGGTGAACATAAGGAAATTATAAACCCTTATTTATCAAGGGTTTACTAGGTTGTCCCTTCTATATCTATTAAAGGGCTATCCACTAATCAATGGACAGGTAGTATTTTTGAGAAAAAAACTCTCAAAAATCTCCACCTTTTCCGCTTCGCTTCACCATTGATTAGTGGATTTCGGCAGATATTGGCATATCGCCAAGCCGAACATACCAAAAACGAGGATTTGGGTAGTACGACTTGGACAAGTAATTGTACCTGCCGAACCGCCTGTTCTATCGTTCGAAAACTTCACTTATTTTAGAAATGGATACGTAAACTATGGGGGCTAGCCCCCATACCCCCAGCCAGCACTCTCATCCAAAAACAAGTCGTATCTCCCGTATATATTGTTAAAATGTTAAATTTTTAAAAATAAGTTTAAGTTACAATAAACTCCAAAATTACAGGAGTACCTGGATCAAGTTCATCTCCATTAGGTATAGTAATAGAGGATGGACCTACAGTAATAGTGGATACATCTGCTATTTGGAGAATACCGTTTATATAAAGATTATAATATGCATAAGAGTTAGGGAACGGGGATGTACTTCCTGCATCATTAGTAAAGGAGGTGGCAGCAATTGCAAATGTGTCCCCTGTACCTGTACCTGATCCTATTTTTCCAATAAATCGTCTACCACTTACAAAAAGTTTATAAATCGGCATGTTAGATCATTCCTTATGATAAATTATCAAATTATTTTTTATTTGATAATTTATCATATGGGATGGTTGTCCAATGTGTTACGAATACTTTTTTGGTTTGTAGGTAAATATTGTTCATGTTCTTGCCAAATTTCAAATAAGATAGCTTTTTTTAGTAATTCTAAATACAAGTTTGTTGTTGTAGTCATAATAAAAACTCCTTTTTGGTTATTTTCACTAAAAGTATTCAAGAAATATATATAAAATGTTTGTCAACGGTAAGCGGACGAACGAAATGAAATGAAGAGAAGGAGCATTAAGGAGTTGACAAATTCACAACACCCAAACCCTCTTGATGTGTCAAAACGAATACGTTTTGACCTGCCTACCGGCGAGGGAGCCCCCTCAAAAAATGAGGGGGTTGGGGGTGTTTTTTATATGGGGTCTGGGGAAAAATTCCCCAGTGGGTTTGGGCAAAGCTCAAGGTGTTATTCGGCAAGCCGAATGCCCCGTAAGGGCACACTCTTTACGATAGTAAAGTATAGTGTGCTATACTTTACATGGAAGTCCACCGAAAAACAGTAAAGAAGTATATACTTTATAGAGTGGTCGTGAACAAAATAAAGAGTAAAAATAGGACAAGTTGAGGTGAGGATTCGTGAGTTTTGCTATTTGTAGAATGCAAAAATTTAAAATGCGAGATGTGAAAGGAATCCAGATTCATAATCAAAGAGAAAAAGAGAGTCATACAAATCCTGATATTGAAAAAGAACAAAGTCATTTGAATTATGATTTACATAACAATCAATACATTGATTATTTCAGAACAGTGAAAGAAAAAATCGAACAGAATGTAGAAACCAATCGAGCGATTCGAAAAGATGCAGTTGTGATGTGTGAATTTGTAGTCACGAGTGATAGAGATTTCTTTAGATGTTTAAGTGAAGAAAATCCGGATTCTCAAAAAGAATTCTTTGAGGAAGCTTATAACTTCCTTAAAGAGCGATATGGAGAACATAATATTGTGCATGCAGCAGTACATTTGGATGAAAAAACACCTCATATGCATGTAGGAATGGTTCCAGTAACGGAAGAAAAGAAATTGTCAGCAAAACAGATTTTTAACCGTAGAGAGTTGGTTTCGCTCCAGGATGATTTTCATGCTCATATGGTAGAGAAAGGTTTTAATTTAGATCGTGGTGTATCGAGTGATAAAAAGCATATTGAAACGACGCGTTTGAAGGCTTTAACGGCAAAAGAAGAAGTACAAGTGTTAGAAGATACACTTGTAGAAAAAGAGTTAGAAAAACAACAAATAGAGAAATCTATGCAACAGATGAAAAATCGTTTAAATGATTTAAAAAGAGCAGTTGATGTTGGAAGAAAAGTAGAAAATATGCCTGTAAAAGAAAAAGGGGGGCTTATACGTTCTAAAACGGTCGAAATTGGGATAGAAGACTTTCAAAGGATTAAAACCCTTGCTAAAGCATCAGAGGCTTTTAAAAGGGAAAATGAAACGTTACAGAGACAAAATCAGGCATTGAAAGTGAATAATACAGATTTACATACAACTGTAAAACATTTAGAAAAAGAGAAAAAAGAATTAGAGCCATATAAAGCGAAATATGAGAGACTTCAAAAGTTGTTTACACAAATGCAGGAGTTTTATAGAGAACGAGTTCCTCAAGGAATAGAGAAATTCCAGCAAATCGTAGGATATTGCAAGAAGAAAGTGAATATCACTTTAAATCTCTTTAGTAATACTCGATTTAGCGAAAATAATTTAACAGAATATGAAAGAAAAGGGTATGATCTTGCTTTAAAAGATATACAGCAAAAGAAAAAGGAGAAAAATAGAAATAGAGATAGTGGTTTAGAGAAATAAATAAAAAGAGCTCTGTTAAGAGTTCTTTTTATTTTATTCCTTCTCTTTCGCGTAAGGCTTTGAATCTATCAAATTGACTTCGATATTGATAATCTTTATTTTCCTTTTTACTAACAAGGATATTACCATCATATTTTGCAAATTTTTTACTTGTGTTTTTATCTGTCCATGCAAGGCCTTCATTAACTACATAAACATTTGATGTGCCCATTTTTAATACATCAATAAAACCGTTTTCTTCAAGGACTTTAATTGCTCTGTAAATCGTCATTCTTGATTTTCCGAAATAATCTTCAAAAACTGAATATGAACAGGCTAGAGCGTTACGGTTGTCCATATGTTCTAATATAAAAAATAACAAACTACTAGCAAATGGCTGTTTTGTCATTAACCAGCGTAATTCAGGCATATTATCACGATACAATTGTATAAAGTTATAGTTCTTTTTTTCTTCTTCTTTTTGTTTTTCTGTCTTCTCTTTTTTGTTCTCAATCTCTAATAATTTTTGAATTTTGTTCAATTCTTCGCTAGTCAATTCAACTGTAATCTTTTTTTCTTCATGATCCAATTGCAACACCTCTGATACCATTTTTAAACCTCCTATGTATCACAAGTTATGATACATTTATGTATCAACTTTGTTACATCGTATAACAAAAGGATGAGCATGTAAAGAAAAAAATGTTACAAGATGTAACATAAATGTATCACAAGCTATGTTACATTTATGTATCACAAGCTATGTTACATTTACTCTTTAAAAAGCCTTATTTATCAAGGTTTTTAGCTTGTCCCTTTCTATATCTCCTAGTAGGGCTTTCCACAATGCAATGGTCGAGTAGTATTTTTTGAGAAACCCACTCAAAAAATCTCCACTCTTTTTCCATTGCATTGTGGAATTCGGCAGGTGTTAGCATATTGCCAAGCCGAACATACCAAAAACGAGGATTTAGGTAGCACGACTTGGACTAGCAAGTGTACCTGCCGAACCGCCTAGATCAACTGTCTATTAAAACACTTTTATTCTATATTTTTATGACACTATAAGGGGCTAGCCCCTCGCTTCGCTTCACCCCAACCATCACACTCACACCCAAAAACAAGGGAATATATTAAAAAAGAGTAATTTATTTACAAGGATTAATCGTCATCTGTACGGATTTTAAACTTTTCGGGTTAACTTAAGTATGAAATCCATGTAAAATATCATACAAAGGATTTTGAGAGTTTTCATCGGTATATAAAATGAATAAAGTGTTACTTACCTGTGGTGCTATTTGAATTTCTAGTGTCCAAAAGCTACAAAAATGAGCATATTTCCTTATTTTGAATGGAAGAAAATAACGGAATTCAAGATGATTTTGAACGGTATGGGGTCAATTTTCGGATGATTTTAGGTGTTTTCTGAAATTGTTTTATGATTTCTCCCAAGTTTCAAACCTAATATTTACTAAAAATAACGAATAAATTTTAACTAGCACCACGGGTTTACTTGTATACAAAAACAAGAAATCTCATTTTAAAGTTTTTTCATATAGTTTGATTAAAGTGTAAAAATGAGGTCCGTTTGTTTTACATCTTTTTAGTGCTGTAAATAAAGTAATATTTCCTTTTTTCCACTCGTGATAGGTTTCAACAAATTGAACAGGAAAATCAAAATATTTATTTGTAACAGAGTCTATTAATG
>NZ_JBFPJH010000232.1:0-5275 GCF_040838255.1 Bacillus sp. C30
ATAATACTTTTAATAAATGAGCAATAATATACACTACAAATAGGGTTACAAGTGCTGATTGTTCAAAGTTACCTGGCACTAAGTGTTCATCAAGAAATTGTTTAATTAAAAAAGGACCCATCATTTCAGTTACAGTTGCACCAACTAGAAATAAAAATGCTACCGCCAATAACCCTTTATAGGGCCTCATATAAGAAAGCAACCTTCTTAAATCACTCCGTTTTTTCTCAGCCATCATACGCCTCCTTTCTCTACTAATGCCTCTAACTGCTGGCTTTCGTACATTTCTTTATACCAACCATTTTCTTTCATTAATTGCTCATGTGTCCCTCGCTGCATAACCCTACCTTCATCAATAACAAGAATAAGATTTGCATGCTGAATAGCACTTAAACGATGGGCAGTAATAATCGTCGTTTTCTCTGCCCTTTCTCGTTTCAATGCAGTTAAAATAGTTTCTTCTGTTTTTGCATCTACGGCTGATAAACAATCATCTAATATTAAAATTTCAGCATTTGTTAATAATGCACGCGCAATAGAGATTCTCTGTTTTTGACCTCCTGATAGTGAAACGCCCCTTTCACCTACTACAGTGTCATACCCTTCTGGAAATTGAAATATATCATTATGAATACAAGCAATATCAGCAGCTCGGCTAATTTCTTTATATGTAGCATCGGCCTTTCCAAAAGCAATGTTCTCCCCAATACTCGCTGAAAATAAAAAGTGATCTTGCGGTACATATGAAATTGCAGAACGCACACCGTGAAGTGTTAAATCTCGAATATCCCGCTCCCCAACTTTTAATTCACCATTAAAATGATCATACTCTCGAATTAAACATTTTAATAACGTCGTCTTCCCTGCACCGGTACGCCCTACAACTCCTAACGTTTCACCTTTTCTTAAGTTAAAGTAAATATCTTTTAAGTTTAATAGTTCATTCTTTTTATAAGAAAACGAATCAACAGCAAACGAAACATCACCACTTGCTATAGCATGTATAGCATTTTCCTTATTCACTACATCTGAAGTTTGTGAAAATATTTTCTCCACACGATCATACGAAGCACGTCCACGCTCCATAATATTAAATAGCCATCCAAAAGCTAACATTGGCCATACAAGTGTCCCTAAGTACGTTGTAAATGTTACTAATTCCCCTACAGTTAATTCACCTCGTACGACTAATAATGATCCGTAACAAATTGCGATCAAAAATGAAAATCCGACAATTAGGGAAATCGTTGGATCGAATAACGAGTCAATACGTGCAACTAGCATATTTTTATGTACGACATCTTCAGATTTTTTCCGAAACGCTTGTAAATCCTCTTTCTCTTGTCCAAGTGAGCGAATTACCTTCATCCCACTCATACTTTCTTGCACTTTATCATTGATTTCAGAAAACGATTGCTGTGCCTTATGAAATCTTCTATGCAATAAAGTTCCATAATAATTTGTAGAAATAGCTACAATTGGCATCGGAATTAAACTTAATAACGTTAACTTCCAACTAATTGTAAATCCCATCGCTACGAGTACACATCCTCCAACAGCTAATGAATCAACGAGTGTTAAAACACCTGCCCCCGCAGTTTGCTGAATCGCCTGAATATCATTTGTCGCATGTGCCATCAAATCGCCTGTGCGACGTGATTGATAAAAAGATGGGCTCATCTTAGTAAAATGTTCATATAGATTCTTTCGCAGTTGACGAGCTAGTTTTAAAGAAGATCCAAAAATCATAATACGCCATAAGTAACGTAATATATACATCATAATTCCTACAACTACTAATAGAATAACCCAGTTCAACAATTTTTCAGACGTTAATGTTCCACTATTAATTTCATCTACTACAATCCCTAGTACTCTTGGCGCTACAAGTTCAAGAAGTGCGACACCAAATAACATAATAATTCCGATTATGTACGCTCGTTTTTCTTGCTTAAAAAACCAAGCTAAATTAAAAAACACTTTCATATTTATCCTCCTCCCTTAAAATGAGCGATGTTTTCAGTGTAACAAAATACAGAATATTTGAAAGTTTTAAATATGTTTTATAACCAAAAGAAAAGGGCACTCGGTAAGAGTGCCCTTTGGCGCTTATTTCGTTTGTTGCTTGTTCATCGCGCTCATCATTTGATTGATTTTCTTTTGGGAAGGTTTTTGTCCCATTTGCATCATCATCATTTTTAACATTTGTTCGTTAATTGGTGGATTTTTTTGTAAGTAATTCATCATGTATTTGCGGGCAATGAAAAATCCTAACGCCACGCCTGCTACTAGTGCTACTACGCCCACTAGAATACCTAACCACATTGGCATATCTTTTCCTCCTTCATGTTGTCTACCTTACAGTGTACTAAAACCTTTTCAATAAGACAAGATACTATTCGACATTTTTTACACATATGTTCGTACTTGTTTGAGAGGATTTAACCAACCGTACTTTTTATTTTCATAATCCATCGCTAAAAATGTTAACTCACACTTTCTAAGCACCTCAAAGAAAGTTGTTTCCATGGATACATTTCCAGAAGTATTTATTCGAATATATTGTGGTTTCACCATTATTTCTCCGTATTCGGCTCCTGTATAAAGCGTATGAGTATGATTTGTTCTTTCATATTTACCAAGAACACGCAAAGCTTGTTCTAATTTATGATGAATTTTCATTACTTGTAACGGCATCGTAATATACGTCATTTGTTTATATAATACTTTCTTCTCCGAAAGGAACCCAGATTCTGAAAATCGAGCAAATAAATCAAAAAACAAATATTCACGACCAAAGTAAGCTTTCGCAATATCCTCTTGAATTAAATACAATTCATACGTTTTCATTTTTCCCCTCCCGATCTGGACAACCTTTTCCCTACATTATATAAGAGAAGATTTGCAATGATTGTCTGACTACGGAGAGAGAAAAAACTTTTCCTGTCGAAAAAACTCAATTACATAGAAAAATCTCCCCATGCTGGAGAGATTTTTCTAAAATCATTAAAGCATTTCTTTTACTTTACGAACAACGTTCTCTACAGTAAATCCATACTCTTCCATAATCTTCTCACCAGGAGCAGAAGCACCGAATGTGTCAATACCTAGTACATCTCCATCAAGACCTACATAACGGTGCCATCCCATTGTAGCACCCATTTCAATTGCGAAACGTTTCGTTACTGCTTTTGGTAGTACAGATTCTTTGTACTCAGCAGTTTGAGCTTCAAAGCGATCCATAGATGGCATGCTAACAACAGCTGCATCAACGCCATCTGCTGCTAGAGCTTTTTGCGCTTCGATTGCTAAGCTTACTTCAGATCCAGTTGCAATTAAGATTACATCAGCAGTTTCTGTCTTGCTTGCAGAAACTACATATGCACCTTTTGCTACTTTTTTATAAGTATCGTCTTTTGCACCTTCTAATGTTGGAAGATCTTGACGAGTTAACACTAATGCAGTTGGTGTTTTTGTTGATTCTAGAGCTAGTCTCCAAGCTGCAACTGATTCGTTACCGTCTGCTGGACGAATAACAGAAACGTTTGGCATTGCACGAAGTGCTGCTAATTGTTCAACCGGCTCATGTGTTGGACCATCTTCACCAACAGCGATACTATCATGTGTGAATACATACGTTACAGGCAATTGCATTAATGCTGCAAGGCGAATTGCTGGACGTAAGTAGTCAGAGAATACGAAGAACGTACCACCGTAAGTTTTTAAACCGCCATGTAGTGCAATACCGTTCATTGCTGCACCCATCGCAAACTCACGAACACCGTACCAAATGTTTTTACCGCTGTAATCAGCTCTTGTGAAGTCTTTTTCGTTATTCATATATGTTTTGTTAGAACCAGCAAGGTCAGCTGATCCACCAAAGAATGATGGTACAGACTCTGCAATTGCATTAATTACAGCACCTGAAGAATTACGTGTTGCTGCTTTTGATCCTAATTCATAAGTTGGTAAGCTTTGTTCCCAACCTTCTGGAAGAAGACCGTTCATTGCTGCTTGCAGTTCGTTTGCTAATTCTGGATATGCTTGTGCATATTCACCGAGCATCGTGTTCCACGCAGCTTGCGTCGTTTCACCAACATCTTGTACTGTTTTACGGAAGTTGTCATATACTTCTTCTGCTACATGGAAGTCTTGTTCAGCAGTCCAAGCGTATGCTTCTTTCGTTAATTTTGTTTCGTCTACACCAAGTGGAGAACCATGTGAAGCTGATTTTCCTGATTTGTTTGGAGAACCGAAACCAATTGTCGTTCTTACTTCAATTAGCGTTGGGCGTTTTTCGTCAGCTTTCGCTTCTTCAATTGCTTTTGCGATTGCTTCAATATCGTTTCCATCCTCAACACGGATTACTTGCCACCCGTATGCTTTGTAACGATCTTCTACACTTTCAGAGAATGAACGATTTAAATCGCCATCTAATGAAATATCGTTTGAATCGTAAAGTACTACAAGACGACCTAATTGTAAATGAGCAGCTAATGAAGATGCTTCAGCAGAAACGCCTTCCATTAAATCTCCATCACCACAAATAGCGTATGTATGATGATCTACTACATTATACGCATCACGGTTGTATTTAGCCGCTAAATGTCTTTCAGCCATCGCCATACCAACAGCAGTTGCAATACCTTGTCCAAGTGGACCAGTTGTTGCGTCTACACCTGCTGTGTGACCGTACTCAGGATGTCCTGGAGTTTTGCTTCCCCATTGACGGAAGTTCTTTAAATCATCCATTGTTAAGTCATAACCAGATAGATGAAGTAGGCTGTATAGTAACATTGAACCATGACCTGCAGATAATACGAAACGATCGCGGTTAAACCACGTTGGGTTATTTGGATTGTGTTTCATAAATTGAGTCCATAATGTATAAGCCATTGGTGCTGCACCCATTGGCATTCCTGGGTGACCAGAGTTTGCTTTTTCAATCGCATCAATGGATAATGTGCGAATCGTGTTGATAGAAAGTTGTTCGATTGAATGTGACATGCTATTCTTCCCTTCGCGTATGTTAGTAAACGTTTTATACATTTATATGATAGCTTCCCACGCAAGATTATACAACATGTATCGACAAATATGTTGATGTTTTTTTGATTTTTCATAAAAAATACAGTGATTCAGGGAATGTATGGGCATTCAATATGACATACTTTTTAATTGTTTTTATTTTAAAAATAAAGATAATTATCTGTATATTTATACAAATATACTAATTTCTGATATATCTCTTTTTTGATAACCTTTAAAAATACAA
>NZ_JBFPJH010000233.1:0-5267 GCF_040838255.1 Bacillus sp. C30
TTTCTAAGCCTTAGAAATATCAACAAATCCTTCTCCGAACACATCACGAACATCGTGTATAGCGATGAACGCAGCCGGATCCGTAGTTTGAACAATCCGTTTTAGCTTCACTACTTCTTGCTTATTAATAACAATATAAAGAATTTCCTTCGGCGTTTTCGTGTAATAGCCATGACCTGAGTATACAGTAACCCCTCTGCCCATTAAGGTAGTTACCTTCCCGGCAATTTCATTCGGGTTATCAGAAATAATCGTAATGGCTTTCTTCGGATTTAAACCTTCAATTACAAACTCCATCACTTTCGTTGCTACATATAGCATAATAATTGTTATCATCAGTTTTTCTGCACCAATGATGAAATACGATGAAAACGCAACAATTAAATCGAAGAACAGTAGACCATAGCTAATGCTCCATCCTAAATATTTATGCGTCATCCTTGCTAAGATGGTAGTACCTGCTGTTGTTCCGCCAACGCGAATAATAAGACCAATCCCGCACCCAATAAATATTCCTCCGAAAATGGCATTTACAAGCATTTCATCCGAAGCAATCGTCCAACCTTCTGTCAAATGAAGGAATAGCGAGTTCGTAACTACAGCGATAATCGTATAAATTGTGGTAATCTTATTTAAAAATTTATAACCAGCTATTAACAAAATCGCATTTAAAATTAAGTTAACTAAACCTGGTGACCACTCAAATAAATAGTACGTAATAATCGTGATACCTGTTACTCCACCCTCACCAAACTCGTTCGGGATAACAAACAAATTGACACCTAACGCAAAAAGAAATGCACCAATAATAATAAAAATAATGTCTGTGGTTCTTTTTTTCATACAGTACCTCACTTCTTATGTAAATATTTATTCTGTCATAAACTCTCACCATTATATCGTGGAATATTCAAATCGAACAGTGGTTTATTTTTATTTTAATATAGGGCAATAAATCAACTTCATCCTATATCCACATGTAATTTAAAAAGGGTAACAACTTTATTTATCCTTTTCGGCAAGAAGACTCCATCTGAATTGTGTTAGGGGTGAAACCCAACAATTCAGGTGGGGATGAATTGCCGTCAGAAGGTAGACTGAACTCTTTTGTTTCGTTCATAACAATTTTTGGTTACAAACATTCGTTTTTTGTTTTACGATATAATCTGCCCTTAGATAAGGAGGGAATATATCGTAAGACAACGAAATTGGATAATAATCATTCGGTCACTTGAGCCAAAAGGAATTACTGTAGAAGAATGGAATTACGCTGAAGAACATGTTCATATTTTGTTCCGTTTCGTTCCAAATATTGATTTGTCAAAAATAATTTTAATGAACTCTCTAAGAAAGGTGGTGAAAACGATGGTTAAAAAGAAAGCAGTGAAAGTATTACGTAAACAAAAGAAAAGAGAAAACATACAACGATTCACGCAGAAACAGAATATCGGACGGGCTTGCCTCACAGCTAAAGAATTTCGTTTACTGCAACGCATGTCACATAGTTCAAAAGCATTGCGAAATGTTGGATTGTACACGATTAAACAAAGTTATTTGAACCATAATAAAATGGCTACTGTAAAAGAAGTGGACAATGCCATGCAGGCTGATATGAACTACTGGGGCATTCAATCAAACTCTGTTCAAGCGATTCGTAGAGCCTTATTTACAGAAGTGAAGAGCTTTTTTAAAGCATGGGAACAGTGGAAGAAAAATCCTGAAACCTTCACAGGTCGTCCTAAGTTTCCAAATTATTCTCGTTCAACGGACAAACGAATTATTGAAATCTATCAAGTTCCAAAAGTGGATGATAACGGGTATTGGATGATTCCGATGAATGTTGCATTCAGGAAAAAATTCGGTTCCATTAAAATACGTATGCCAAAGAACTTAAGAAATAAAAAAATCTCCTACATTGAGATTGTACCGAAGCAAAAAGGTCGGTTCTTTGAGGTGCATTACACATATGAAATGCACGTTTCTCAAATGAAGCAACAATCCACGACTACTAGTAACGCTTTGAGTTGCGATTTAGGTGTAGATAGATTATTAAGTTGCGTAACAAATACAGGTGATACATTCTTAATTGATGGAAAAAAATTAAAATCCATTAACCAATACTTCAACAAAAAGATACGTAATTTGCAGCAGAAAAATATAGAAAATGGAATTTCAAAACGCGTTGTAACGAATAGAATGGCCGCACTTTGGCATAAACGAGAAAGACAAGTAAACGGTTATATTTCACAAACTGTAGGCTTGTTGTTCAAAAAAGTGAAAGCATTCGATATAGATACTATTGTCGTAGGGTATAACACGGGTTGGAAACAAAAATCTGATATGGGAAAAAAGAATAATCAAAAGTTTGTTCAAATTCCATTTCATAAACTGATTGCAGCGATTGAGAATAAATGTATAAAAGAAGGCATCCGTTTTTTGAAACAAGAAGAAAGCTATACTTCAAAAGCTAGTTTTCTGGATAAAGATTCGATTCCAGTTTGGTCTAAGGATGATAGGGCGCATTATCGCTTTAGTGGCAGACGAATCACTCGTGGCCTGTACCAAAGTAAAGCAGGAACATGTATCCATGCTGATATTAATGGTGCGTTGAATACATTGGAAAAATCAAGAGTTGTAGAATTGGATGACAACCTCAAAGTGAAAACGCCGATTCTATTAGAAGTGCAAAAACGTAAGGCTGTTGCTTCGCGCATAGCTTAGTGGGTGCGTCAACCATCCATGTATACTCGACTTGTCGGGGCTTGTAGCACACGCCGGAGTTATCTGAGTGGTGGCTTCTTCCACAAGGAAGAACTGCTCTTTTTCGAAAGGGTGGTGCAAGTGGGAAAACAATCGTTCGTTGCCGGTACCAACCAAAAACTTACTTGGGGTGTTACCGTAAGGTGGCATGAATGTTAGAGCGTCAACTGTCTAGCGATAGACGACAAGACCTAGCGTTCTAACTCAAGCCCCCACTGAAACGCTTCATCTCAGTGGGGGTAGTTGACTATGTACTCCAAATAAAGTTTTGATTTCACACGCAATTCACGCTAAAAAATGAATATGAACACTCTTACTCGCACAAACTTCGAATAAAAAACAAATAGGCGAAGCTATAGAATAGACTTCGCATCAAGCGTGTGAGCACAGAGATTTATATGAAATTTTATATTCATACATTCCAGAAATAAATTTACTTATCTTTCTCCATATATTCTTTAATCTTTCGTTCTTCCCACTCTTTTCCGAATATCCCAAATGGAAAAGTTGTCAAACCGTGTATAATCTTACGGTAACCAATAACCAACTTTAAAACTATAAAGAAAATGTATATTCTATTTCGATATACTTATCCTTACTTAGTGTGATTTTCTTAATTAGAATTTTAAAAATCTCATGCATGTCTTTCTCTTCATCAAGCATCGAAAAAGCTTTTTTGATTTGCTGGTCCTCTTTCATTCTCTTATTTTGATCCATTAATTTAAGAAGTTCTAATTCATGCTCCTTAATTTCATTTTCAAAATTAAGATCACGCTTCGAAAATACGTCTTTATCAATTAATCCATCTACATATAAATCGATTAGCTTCTCTTTTTTTGCTTTTAATAACTTAATATGTTTCTTGATCTCCATGGATTTAGCTTCTCTTTTTTCATGTATTTTTGGATTGAAATGTATCTCTAATTCTTTTTCTTTCTGTTTCAATCTATAAATGATTACCTCCCGTATCTCATCATAATAAATTGGGTTAAAATTAACACATTGATTGTATCGTAGAAAATTACTACATTTCAGATATACCCATTCTTTTTTATTTTTTTTAGAATATCTCCCTGAATACTTTACTGTAATTGACCCGCCACAATGATTACAAAATATCATTCCTCTAAATTCATTTCTCATATCTTGTTTTGTCTTCTTCTGACTGATCCTATTGTTATTAACCGCGTTCCATAATTCTTTTGATACAATCGCTGGATAATGATCTTCTATAATAGTCAATCTGTCTTTTGGAGTGTGTATCCGTTTCTTTCTTCCATCCATTTTTACTGTTTTATAGCGATTTGAAACTAGGTCGCCTTTGTACTTTTGGTTCTTTAAAACCTTAGCTATAGTAGTATCCGACCATAATTTTCCGAATTTTGTATATATACCTTTATCATTTAAAATACTGGCTATCTTCTTATAACCGAAGCCTTTTTTCGACAGGTCAAAAATTCCCCTTACGACTTCAGCCTCTTTTTCATTAATAACAAGTCTTTTATCAATTACATCATAACCTAACCCCGGTTTTCCAATGGCCTCTCCTCTTCTTGCTTTCGCTTGCATTGCAGCAGAAATTGATACAGATAACGTTTTAGGCAATTGTGCAGCAAACATAGCAAACATTTCGAATTTAATATCATTGCCACCTTCATACAAGCTGTCGTAATTTTCCTCTATTGTAACTAAACGTATTCCATGACCTATTAGGATTTCTTTAATTTCCAAAGCGTCCCTTAAATCCCTTGCTAAGCGATGTATAGATTTAAATACAACCGTATCTAATTCATTACGTCTTGCTTTCTCCAAAATCAATTGCATTGCATGTCGTTCTAACCAAGCTGTACCAGAAATACCATCATCAAAATATACTGCATTTGAGTCCCACTCATATCCGTTTTTCTCTAGCCAGTAGCGACAGATATCAATCTGGTTTTGAACAGATGAAATTTGCTCATCTCTATCCGTTGAAACCCGTACATACACAGCGTATTTCACAATCCCACCCACTTATTTACAAATTGTATAATGATTAAATTATATATATTTTTTTCCCTGTGGGCAATTACAAATTATTCATCTAGCCAATCGAATAACAATCCGCGACATTCTCTTCTTCTCTCAACTGCAAATTTACTTTCAATTACCTTGTAAAAATACCCTTCAAATGTGCTCTTAATCTTATTGGATTTTTTTGCAAAAACAGTTTCTTTAAACGCTTGAATCGCTTGATCTATTACATGTTCAATAGGCTTGTCTATCTTCGAACGTTTATAAGCGATTAATACCCGGTGATATAGTTTATATATTTTATCTGCTGATTTAAAGAATGGTGCTACAGCATCTCTAAACTGAGTGGATACATTTTCGGGTGTGAAAGTTTCATCTAGACCTTCTAATTCAATTTCATCATAATCCCTTGCCGATTGTTCTTGTACGTTTAATTCGTTTTTAGAACCTGTCTAAAATCTAGGGTATAATCTATGTAAAAAGGATGATTCCTA
>NZ_JBFPJH010000234.1:0-5255 GCF_040838255.1 Bacillus sp. C30
TATATATAAAGTTTCTATATACAGGAGTTGAGACAGCATGAGCATGAAGTTAGTCATTCTCGGCTTGTTACTCGAAGGAGATAAACATCCCTATGAAGTGCAGCACATAATGAAAGAAAGACAAATGGATTGTTATATTAAATATGCCAAGGGATCGCTATACTACGCCTTCGAGCAATTAGAAAAACAAGGTGCGATTAGCATTACCAATATTGTTAGAGATACGAATAGACCAGATAAAACAATCTTCCATATAACAGGGGAAGGAAAAGCCCTTTTCCACACCTTATTATTAAAACAATTTGAAGCGAAAAACCAAATATATAAACCTATTTATTCAGCGCTCTCTTTCGCTCACTTTAGCGACGAACAAGCTCTAGTTCCTATTTTGAAAAAAAAGAGAGATGATACAATGCTCTATTTACATACAATGCAAACGATATACGATCATAATAAACAACTAGTTCCTCGTGCTCAACTATATATTCTACAAAGCGTCATTGAGCATATTAATGTTGAATTACGTTGGCTAAACACGCTCTTACAAGATGCAACTGCAGGTCGTCTTTCAGAAATAGGTGTAGATAATGATTAAGTTTTTCTAAAAGAGGTGCCTCCTCTTTTAGAAAAACTTAACACTATAATTATTCCTCGCAACTCAAAACACCCTCATTTTAATAATAAATAAACATCAAAAAACTTAATTTTCCGAATAAAAAGAAATAAAAAACTTTAGAATTTTCTTATTTTAAAACAGTGGACAAAATTCCGAAAATTGTGTTAGAATTTGTTTCAATATCATATCGCTTGTTAAATTCCTTTCAAAAGGAAAATAGGTACACGAATATTTCACTTCGTGTTTAAAAGGGAAGTTTGGTGAAACTCCAACACGGTCCCGCCACTGTAAATGCTGAGATTTCTTTTTTGTGCCACTGTGAAAGCGGGAAGGTGAAAGAAATTATATGAAGCATAAGTCAGGATACCTGCCTATTTTAACAACACTGATAGACTCACGGATGATGATGAGGTGTTAAGAACAAAAAGGAAGGCTTATTTTTCTATGCCTTTATGCTTTTTGTTATAGGTATTTCCGAGTAAACGGAAATGCTTACTTTCAATTAGGGAGGAATTTAAAATGGCAATTCAAACAAGTAACTTAGGTTATCCACGTATCGGACTACAACGAGAGTGGAAAAAAACATTGGAAGCTTTTTGGTCCAATAAAATTGATGAAGAACAATTTTTAACGACAATGAAAGAAATTCGCCTTCAACACGTCAAAGTACAGCAAGAAAAGGGAATTGAATTAATTCCAGTTGGCGATTTTACATATTATGACCACGTTCTGGATACGGCCTATATGTTAGGATTCATCCCGTCACGTTTTTCAGAGTTTACCTCTTACCTTGATGTATATTTTGCAATGGCACGCGGCTCTAAAGATCACGTTGCTTCTGAAATGACAAAATGGTTTAACACAAACTATCATTACATTGTTCCTGAATATGAAGAAGGATTACAAATCTCTTTAAAAGACAATCGTCCTCTTCGTTTATATGAAGAAGCGAAAAAAGAGTTAGGCGTTGATGGAAAACCAGTTATTTTAGGCCCTTATACATTCCTAAAACTAGCAAAAGGTTATAACGAAGAGCAATTTGCCACTATTTTAAAAGAGCTAGTTGCACCTTATGTACAATTATTCTCTGAATTACACGCAGCTGGAGCACAAATTATTCAAGTTGACGAACCAATCTTCGCATCTTTAACAAAAGATGAAATTAATCAAGCGAAAGAACTTTACGAAGCTATTCATAAAGAGGTTCCAAATGCGAATCTTCTTCTACAAACATATTTTGATAGTGTAGAAGAGAACTATGAAGAAATTATTGCATTCCCTGTTTCTGGTATTGGATTAGACTTTGTTCATGGCAAAGAAGGTAATGTAAATGCTATTTCAAAATACGGATTCCCAGCTGATAAAATTTTAGCTATCGGTTGTATAGATGGCCGTAACATTTGGAGAGCTGATCTTGATGATGTACTTTCTTTATTTACAACATTACAAAATCAAATCACAGCAAAAGGTTTAATTGTTCAACCTTCTTGTAGCTTATTGCATACTCCAATTGATAAAACGGAAGAAACGCACTTAACAAGTGAATTATTTGATGCACTTGCATTTGCTAATCAAAAATTAGAAGAACTAGTCCTTATCCATTCTGCTCTTACTAAAGGTGTAGAAAGCATCAGTAGCGATTTAACAACATATCGTAATGCACATCATGCAATCCGCTCATCAGCTGCACGTAATCGTGAAGATGTAAAAGTGGCACGTACATCACTTAAAGAAGATGATTTCTCACGTCCTCTTCCATTCGAAAAACGATATGATCTACAGCAAGTAGCTTTACAATTACCGTTGTTACCAACAACAACTATTGGTAGCTTCCCGCAAACATCTGAAGTTCGTCAAACACGTAAACAGTGGCGTAACGGCGATATTACAAATGAACAATATAATCAATTCATTGAAAAAGAAACTGCAAAGTGGATTCGTTACCAAGAAGATATTGGTCTTGATGTACTAGTACATGGTGAATTCGAAAGAACTGACATGGTGGAATATTTTGGAGAAAGACTTGCTGGTTTCTCCTTTACTAAAAACGGATGGGTACAATCATACGGTTCTCGTTGCGTAAAACCACCTGTTATTTATGGTGATGTTGCCTTTATAAGTGGAATGACTATTAAAGAAACTGTATATGCACAAAGCTTAACAGAGAAAGTAGTAAAAGGTATGCTAACTGGACCTGTCACTATTTTAAATTGGTCATTCGTTCGAAATGATATTTCAAGAAAAGAAGTATCATATCAAATTGCATTAGCACTTCGTCATGAAATTGAATTACTTGAATCTTCCGGAATTAGAGTAATCCAAGTCGATGAACCTGCACTTCGTGAAGGTATGCCGTTAAAAGAAAAAGATTGGGATGCATACATTACATGGGCAGTTCAATCATTCCTTTTAGCAACATCTTCTGTAGAAAATGAAACACAAATTCATACTCATATGTGTTATAGTAACTTCGAAGATATTGTAGATGCAATTCGAGCGTTAGATGCAGATGTTATTTCTATCGAAACATCAAGAAGTCATGGAGAATTTATTAATACATTAAAGCATACAACATATGAAAAAGGAATTGGTCTAGGGGTATATGATATTCATAGCCCACGTGTCCCAAGTAAAGATGAAATGTTCACAATCGTAGAACAATCTTTACAAGTATGTGACCCTAAATATTTCTGGATTAATCCAGACTGTGGTTTAAAAACACGAAGAACTGAGGAAGTCATACCTGCTTTAGAGCACATGGTTCAGGCGGCAAAAGACGCTCGTTCTCTCCTAAAAACAAACGCATAATAAAAAACGTGTTATCCTTCAAAAAGGATAACACGTTTTTTTATTCTACACTCTCAAAATAGAAGTCGTATTGTACTTTATACAATTCATCGTCTGATGGCTCTTCAAGAGGAGTTGCCTGCAAGACTATCATATATTCCCCGTTCGGAATAGGAATATGATATTTATTAGAAAGAATACTTGTTATATATACTTCTTCATTCTTCACTGTGAAAGGAACTGATATCGTTCTAACCACTTCTTCTTTCTCAATATGATTTCCACAAGTAACTTCCACTTCACAAGTATAGTCAGAGATTGCTTCAAAAATAATAGCTCCATCCACCTCAGCATAGCCTCTTTCAAAATCTTCAGGAGTCCAATCTACATAAGGCTGCTGACCATCATAGTTCATTATCATTAATTGCGAATATGAAATTGTTAATTCCATAACTATCCCTCTCCTCCACTATGAAATGTATGCCAATTACTATTTCACTTCAAATTTCACACGCGTACCATCTGGATATTTGTCTAGCTTATTCCCTACCCAAGAACCTGCACCGCGGTTATCTGCTGGACTTATATATTCAATATGAGCTCCTTTCCCGCCTTCCTTACACATCGCCATCGGCCATTCATCACGATCATAACCTTTCTTCGTCGGATATGGCGCTAACGATAATTTCCTTCTATCCGCTGCACCATTACGATCAATTGTACACATTTCCGAATGTCCTTCTTTTATAGCATCCGTTATATGTTTCCCGGTCTCTGGATATCGCTCTTTCGGGAACTCTAGAATTTGATCATACGTAGTTGTTTTTTTAGTACTTGTCTCCTCTGGCACAAGTACTTCATATACTGCTACCAAAAGAGAAAGAATTGCAATAATTGAAATGATAATACCTTTAAATTGCTTCATGTGTACCTCCGTGTTCCTACCAATTTCTTTTCCTCAGTTATTATAACAAACTTCTTCTATGTATGTTTTCAGACATTATTTTAGCTCTTCCTCTCCATTCCGCCAAAAACATTCATTTTTCTTCATCTTTTCACTAATGCTGTAGAAAACTAATAACCTTCCGACATTCTTTTTCAAAGGAAGTCCTCATAAAAGGTTGAAATGATATATACGATACTTTTTGGGGAGGAACTATCATGGAAGCTATTTATAAAACGAAAGATGTTACAAATAAAACAGGTATCCCAAAACATATAGTCCGAAAATATAGCCAACTCTTAGAGGAACACGGTTATATCATTTCAAAAACAGCTGATGCTCGTATTTATAAATTGGATGATTTAAAACTATTGAAATCTATACATGAAAGAGCTGCTACATTACAAGAGGACATTTCAGAAACAATACCTATTATTTTAAAAGAAAAAGAGGCCCCACCTGTACCTGTTATTCAAGATAAACAAGAAGTGCAACCAAAAGAAGATGGGCGTAACTTTGAGGAGTTCATGCTAAAGCTTGAAATGCTTGCTCAATTAAATGAAGCAATTATTCATCAAAACTCTACTCTCATTACACAAAATCGTTTAAAAGACGAGAAATTAGATGAACTAATGCAACAAGTTTATGTAAAAGAAGGCTCACAAGAAAAAATGTTACAAGATCTAGTTGTTCACGCCGCTCAAACAGATGCACTCCAAAAAGAAAAGATGGACTTATTAATGAATCATATGTATAAGCGAGAATCCAAACAAGAAGAAAAAATGAATAAACTTGTCAATCAAATTTACAATAAAGATAGCAACCGTGATACACAACTTATGCAAGTTATTCGCGAAATTCAAGAAACAAAAAGATTAGTCGCCGCCTCAAAAGAGCAAAGCTTCTTTC
>NZ_JBFPJH010000235.1:0-5253 GCF_040838255.1 Bacillus sp. C30
GTTAAAGCCAATGGAGTATAACAATACATACGCACTAGCCATGCCGAAAAAAATAGCAGATCAAAATAACATAAATACAATTTCTGATTTAGGAAAAATTGCACAGGAAGCTAAAGTAGGATTTACATTAGAATTTGCTGATCGTGAAGATGGTTATAAAGGAATGCAAAAATTATATAACTATAAGTTTTCAAATGTTAAAACGATGGAACCGAAACTGCGCTATAGTGCAATACAATCGGGAGATGTTAACGTAATCGATGCATATTCAACAGATAGTGAATTGGAGCAATATGGGCTTAAAGTGCTAAAAGATGATAAAGGACTATTCCCGCCTTATCAAGGAGCACCATTATTAAGAAAAGAGACGTTACAGAAATATCCTGAACTCGAAAAAGTATTAAATGAATTATCTGGAAAGATTACAGATGAAGAAATGAGAAAAATGAATTATGAAGTAAATGTGAATGGGAAAAGTAGCGAAGAAGTC
This sequence comes from Bacillus sp. C30, assembly GCF_040838255.1. NCBI lineage: Bacteria > Bacillati > Bacillota > Bacilli > Caryophanales > Bacillaceae > Bacillus > Bacillus sp. C30. Next base: position 491 of record NZ_JBFPJH010000235.1, read on the forward strand.
GCAAAACAATTTTTACAAAAAGAGAAGTTACTTCGTTAATTTTACAATAAATATACAATTTTATATGTATGAAATGACCGTTCATTACAAAATGAACGGTTTTTTTGTGCATACTTATACATTTTTTCAAAAAAGTATTCCATTTTTCTTCATTTTCTTTTAGAATAAGTAATGTTTTCCTGAAAAAATATAAGAGAAACGTCTATTAGAGAAAAAGGTGACTTTAATAGTTGAACGAACATAACACCTAGAATGACAGATGGGGTGGTACAAATAGAAAAGAAGTTAGGATTTTTTCCGTTAATCGCATTAGTAGTTGGAACGATGGTTGGTGGCGGTGTTTTTAGTTTACCGCATGATTTAGCAGTAGGAGCAAATAGTGGTGCAACGATAATTGGTTGGTGTATTACAGCAATGGGAATGATTCCACTTGCGCTCGTATATCAAACGTTAGCAAGACAAAAACCGGAGCTTGAGGGCGGAATTTATAGTTATGCACGAGCTGGATTCGGTGAATATATTGGTTTTAACAGTGCTTGGGGATACTGGCTAGCAGGGATTTTAGGGAATGTTGCAACAATTATGTTACTGTTTAGTACATTAGGTTACTTCTTCCCAATTTTTAAAGGCGGAAATAATGTTGCGTCAATCGTAGGTGCATCACTTTTATTATGGACATTGCATTTTCTAATTTTATTTGGAATTCGTGAAGCTTCCATTATGAATGTTATCGCAACGATTGGGAAATTAGTTCCGATTTTATTATTTATTGTCGTGATGGTAACAGCGTTTCGCTGGGATACATTTACACATGACTTTTGGGGCGAAGGAACTATCTCAGTTTCCTCTGTACTAGGTCAAGTGAAAAATACAATGCTTGTAACCCTTTGGGTGTTCATTGGGGTTGAAGGAGCAGTTGTATTATCAGGAAGAGCTAAAAATAGTAGAGACGTTGGAAAAGCGACAGTACTTGGACTTATTTTAGTAATGTCTATTTATATTTTAATTTCTGTTCTGTCAATGGGAGCCATGACAAGAAAAGAACTTTCAGTATTAGAGACTCCTTCAATGGGACATGTATTAGAACATGTTGTTGGGTCATGGGGTGCAATGGCAATTAATATTGGATTAGTTGCGTCACTTGTAGGTACATTAATTGGCTGGTTTTTACTTGTTTCTGAAATTTCTCACGTAGCAGGAAAAGACGGCGTGTTTCCGAAAGTCTTTACGAAAACAAATAAGAAACAAACGCCGCATATGGCATTGTGGATTTCAAATATCGTTGCCCAAACTATATTTATAATCGTTCTGTTTTCACAATCGACATATCAAATTATGTATTTTATTGCGTCAACATCTATATTACTGCCGTACTTATTATCAGCGCTATTTCAATTGAAATTAGTCATCACGAAAGAGCTGAAAGTTGCGAGAGTAAAAAATGGATTGTTAGCATTAATTGCTTCCCTATACTCTGTATGGTTAATTTATGCAGCTGGTTTAAAGAATTTATTGCTTGTTTCAATCGTATATGGTATTGGGATTTTCGTGTATATGTTTGCAAGAAAAGAAAAAGGGAATCGTTGTTTTGCAGGCAAAGAGCGATATGTGATGTGGGCAATTGTTATTGCAGCTATTACATCACTTTATATGTTACTGACAGGAACTATAAAAATGTAAAAGTCCTTTTAATTTAAAGGGCTTTTTTCCTTGTCTAGAGAATATTTAATACATAAGATATTCAGGAGGGATGAAAATGGAAGAAAAAGAACAGTTGTCTAGAATTATGGATTTAGCTAGTGATTTAAGGAAAGTATTAGTACAAGAATCTTTTTTTAATCATCATCCTGAACTTCGAGGCGTGATTGAAAATTTAGCGAGTTCTGTAGAGAATTTGGCGAGTTTGCAGCAAAATAAAGATGAAAATGCCGAAGATCGATTACGGTACGTACTTGCTAAAATGAAAATCGCTCATAATGCCATTTTACAAGAAAAAAAAGCATTTCCTTCTCATTAATATACGTTTTAATTTTGAACCTGACGGATGACGTCAGGTTTTTTATTTCTAGTTTTAGATTGTAGTTCATACAATAAGAATAGTATGAAAAAAAGAAGGTGACTACGTTGAAATTACATAAAGCTCTTCATCCAAGTTTTATAAAGCGAATGTATTATATGAGGTTTATTGGGAAGTTTGCAAAAGCTGAGGGAGAGAAGAATGGAGAAAATTTCTTTGTACAATGTCTTTCTTCAATACCTTTAACTTTACAAGAGTTATTTCCGACTGGAAAATATTTGTTTGAAGGATTATGCAGTAATAAAAAGAATGAAAAAATCTTTACTGATTTAAAGAAGCATAAATTAGAAAAGCAACTGGTTATGTTTCGTCTTTATTATGATCGTGGAAATTTATTTCTGGAATTAATATGCACAGAAGAGCCTCGGGAAATAGCATCTTCATATAAAGTGATTCCTTCACCAAAGGTCTCAAATTATAAAAAGAGAGCGTCTTTGGAACGGAAGTTAAGCAACGGTTATTTATCATTTCTTATGCCTAAATTACCAAAAGACTTTGAGCCTCCAGAATTATTGTGGCATGAAGGAAGGCTATATGGAAATTTATCGTTAAAATCATCAATAAGTTCAATTTCATATTTTGAGCAAAGAAAAGAATGCAAATATATTGAAATAAACGATTGGATGAAACATGTAGAAATAGCAGTAGATGATCATTTATATTTTGTAAGTGAAAATGTGTATGACCAACTAAATAAACGAATTGCTGAAGAAGGTAAGTTAGTTGAAGTAGAAGATATTAAAATGCAAAAGGATGACTGGGAATGGGATGAGCGTGAATCCTCTTTTTTGCAGTATGTACAAAGTATGGTTCGTAATAAAGGGTTATATTTGGATGATACAGATATATATAATTTTCACATTAGTATTAAAACCAATATGTTAACAATTGTTGGTGGTATACCAGGTGTTGGGAAATCACGCTTTGTGCAAGCTTATGCAGAATCACTTGGTTTACGTTATGGGGAAGAATTAATTTGGATTCCGATTTCACCATCGTATCAAGAACCACATGATATTCTCGGTTACCTTCATCCGAATGGTAATTTTATTGAAAGTGAAACGAAGTTAGTTCGGACATTGTTAAAGGCTAAAGAAAATCCAAATCAATTGTATATAATTGTGTTCGATGAAATGAACATGTCACATATTGAGCATTGGTTTACTCCGTTTCTATCCGTTCTTCAACTTGAAAAGAAAAATCGTATTTTGAGTTTGTATGAGAAAGTACAAGAAATAGAAAATCAAATTCCACCTTCAGTGGAAATTGGTGAGAATATTATTTTCGTAGGCACTGTAAATTTTGATGAAACGACGAAAGAGCTTTCCGATCGATTATTAGATCGAACAAATTTGATTACATTACAAAAAATTCCGTTTTGCGAGATGAGTATAGAACATGAGAAAGTTGTTCAGCAACCTCCGCTGAAAGTAACAACGGGAGAATTTCGACTCAATTGGTTTAGGAATAAAGAGATGATCGAAGTGTATACTGAAGAGGAATTAGAGTTATTGGATAAGTTACATGATGTATTATCATCACACGATATATCAAAAGGAATTTCTTTCCGATGTGCAAGCGCAATCGCTACGTATTTGCAAAATATACCGTTCCAAAATAATCAGTCTTATATGATTAGCAGGGAAGAAGGTTTTGATTTGCAAATAAAGCAGCGTGTATTAACGAAATTAAGGGGGACAGAAATGACAGTGGGCCCTCTACTTTCTGAAGAAGCAAAAAGGGGAGCGACATTGATACCACTTTTACAGTCTCCGCTTGCAAATCGTGTATCTACATTTGAACATTCTTTAGCTTATATAAGACAAAAGCGTAGAGAACTGGAGCTGTATGGCTATGCAAAATGAGGAGCGTTATGAAACAGCAATCGTCGATACGAAAGAAACGCTCCCGTTTGTATTGAAGCTAATTATTGGTACTGAGGGGAAAGGCGATTTTATCCTTTTAAACCGGCTTTGTACGTCTACTACAGCATTAGTTCAATGTATTTATAAAGTACAGGAATTAAAACCACTGAAATTACATTTCCATTATCAAAATCCAATGGATATTACATTCATATGGAATAAAGTATATGAGGGACAAAAGAATATAAAAGAGTCACAATATGAATTGAATGAAAAAAAACAAAGAGTATTAGTGTATGAACATGGAAAAACTGAATTTTTTTATCCGTGGCGCTGTGGCTTATACCATTTTGAAGTGCGTATAGAAGATAAAACTTATTATGGTGCGTTTCAAGTGGTTCCTAAAAACTTTTTTGATGACCAATTTGAAATGATTCAAGATTATGTGAAGTCAATTTTAAACGAGTTAATTTTAGATAGAGGTTATTACAAGAAAACTTTCTCAGCACTTAGCGATATTGAAGATTCTTCTTATTTGGTATTGTTAAGAAAGTTGCCACAAAAAATGAAAAGAATAAAACAAATTTTTAAAAAAGTAGAATCGAATGCGGAATTTGTACACGAATATGAATGGGAAACGAAAGCGCGGAAGACAACGAGAAAAACTGCCATTATGACAGAAAGAAAGCTTTATGCGAAATATTACAACCGTAAATTTAAGGAGCAAAAAAATAGTATTGAAAATGCATTTCTTAAATTTAAAACGATGCAATTCTATTATTATTTACTTGAAGCAGAAATTTTTGTACGTAAAACTATTG
>NZ_JBFPJH010000236.1:0-5249 GCF_040838255.1 Bacillus sp. C30
ATATATAACGGTGGGATACATTACAAGTTCAAATATTGAAGAATTCATAGACTTACTACAAAGAAAAATGCAGGACTAGCGCTTGCTACTAATCGGGCATTTACGGGCTGTTGATCTCCCACCTAGCTTCTTTGCTCCAGCCGCATTTTGAGGTGGGAGTTTTACTGCCCGGCAAATAGCGGGATAAAAGGTGGTTTGTCCATATCCAAACCACCTTTTTCATACAAGCTTATAATTCTACTTCCCACATATCTTTACGGTTTAGCTATTTCCTGCATAAACCCAGCCATGCTCGCTAATAAACTAGTGAAAACGAAAAGTACAATAATAAGAGGAATAAGTTTATCTTTATTTAAATTCGTAATCGTTTTTAAACCTATTCCTAATAAAACGTAATACCAAATATTAAATATATCTATTCTTTGAGCGATTGTATGCAAGATCATATTATCTGTCGCTATTGCACCTAAACCTGTATAAGATATCTCATACCCACTTAGAGAAAATGCAATTAATCCGTTTAAAATCATCCCTAATCTTAATACAAACGAAGCATAAATGATTATCGGGAATGTTTCTTTATAGTTAATATCAACTCCAAAGAAAATCATAATGTTCTTATAAAATATAGGTGCAAAAAGTATAGCTACGATTCCACTGACTGCTGAAAATCCAAATGTAGTAAAGAAAGTTATGTATTTCGGAACAGTAAATCCCGTTTTATCATGAAACATACTGAGTGCAGGATTATTTAAAGAATTCCAAGACATTAAGGCACTTGAAATTATAATAAGCACAATTAAAAGGACTAGTGGAAAGAATATATTTCTTTGATTCTTCATCCTTTTGAATTGTAGTGTTGGCGAAGTGAATATCCCAAAAATCGATGGTTTTTCCGAAAGTTCTTCATGCATAAGACTACTAACTTGCAAGAAAATCCCCCTTCCTCATTACATTTATAACTCCTCCCACTTCGTCCACACTTCTCTCCCATTTATATGGTACATATTATCCTCTCGATCCATAAATCCGTGCACAATAAACTCGCGTCTAATTGTACAAAAATCATCATGATATTGTTTTATAAATGTATTAATTTCTTTTTCCGTATATTGATTTCCAGCGTTTAACTTGCTAATCAAATGTTCTAATAACACTAACTTTTTCTTCTTTTGACCTGGAATCGATTTTAAACGATCCTCTTTATCAAAAAAATTGCGAATGGTCGTATCACGAAATTTCATTTGGCTTTCGGTCATTTTATTTCCCTCCTTATTATTTATCCTTTTCCTTGTCTTTTTCACTGAAAAGATCCAGTGCGTACCCTACGCTTATAAGGAAATAGTAGAATCCAAGAAATGCTAACGTATCTTTTACACTAGTATGTTCTTCTTTGCGAAACAAAATAGGTGATATGGTGAAAACGAGGAAATAGACGCATGGATATAGTATGAAATAATAGTTGAATTTTTTTCGCATAGCTCCTCCTCTTTCTGTATATGATTCTATTCAAATCTTTGTAATCCCTTTTTTAATATTCCCCTCTCCTCTAGGTAGGCCTACAGGAAATTTCAAATACAAGTATATGTTCTATCCAATGAACCTTCACATATATTTACATGGATGAATTACAAGTCAAGGGGGAATATGAATGCGGTGGATTTATTATGATCCTTTGTTTGAAGTAGATCAAGTCGTTCCATCTGTTAGAACTTCTTCGCCATGGGCCGGGCATAATAAGTTTGCTTACGATCTCGTTACATTTTTCAAACCTAATACACTAGTAGAATTAGGAACATATTACGGATCTTCCTTCTACAGTTTTTGTCAGGCTGTTAAAGATGAACAACTCCCGACACAATGTACTGCAATTGATACTTGGCAAGGAGATCCACACGGTGGTTACTATGGAGAAAATGTATTCGAAACCGTAACAAATGTGCTGGACACGTGCTATCCAGGAATCGGAAAAACGATTCGTTCTACATTTGATGATGCTTTAAATCAATTTGAAGATGAAAGCATCGATTTATTACATATCGATGGGTTTCATACGTTTGAGGCGGTCTCACACGATTATGTTACATGGTTACCAAAACTTAAAAAGAACGGTATTATTTTATTTCATGATATAGCTGTTTACGAAAATGGATTTGGTGTACATCTATTATGGGATACTTTAAAAGCACAATACCCTCACCTAGAATTTTCACATTCGTACGGTTTAGGCGTCCTCTTCCCAAAAGGACATGAAGAAAAATTTGAAAATGTGCTCACTAAAAATAAAGAACTACAGCAAAAGTATGGAGGATAACCCTCTAATAAAATAGGATAAATAAAAAAGCACCCAAAAGGTGCTTTTTTCTATGCTTCAACCGATTGATTTTCAGCAATATTTCTAAATTGTCGTTTGTGCATCCAAGTTAAGGATGCAATTGTTCCAAGCGATAACACAACGATGAAAATCATGAGTACCCCTACGTTTTGCCACATGAAGTTAAAGTCTCCACTTGATACGACTGCTTTCAATCCTGATACAGAGTATGTCATCGGTAACCAAGCATTGAATGGTTGTAAATACTTCGGAATCAACTCTAGTGGGAATGTTCCAGCACTTGTTGTAAGCTGAATAATTAATGTGATGATGGCGATGAAACGCCCTGCATCACCGAATGCTGTTACTAAACATTGAATTAATGAAATAAACGCTAAGCTCGTAACAATACTAAAGAGTATAAAGTATGGAATACTTTGTACTTCTACACCTAACCAGAACAGTAATATGACATCTGCTACTATTGCTTGAATAATACCGACTGATAGTAAAACACCGAACTTACTAATAAACCAACTAAATCCTGATTTCGGAACGCCGACTGTATCGCGTAATGGGTATACAATCGATAATAGTAATGCCCCAACAAATAAACCGAGTGATAAGAAATACGGTGTAAATCCAGTTCCATAGTTTGGAACTTCCGCCATTTTCTCCGTCTTCACTTTTACAGGACTTGCAAACATATCATACGTTTTATCCGTCCCTTTCACTTCACCAGTTTTCTCTGCCCCTTCTCCAAGTTTCTCAGCAAGTTCACCTGAACCATCATTTACTTTTACAAGACCATCTGTTACTTTTCCTGATCCATCTGCTAGTTTATTTACGCCGTCGATTAGCTGGGTTGAGCCAGTTGACAATGTACTTAATCCTGTTGTTACTTGGCCAGAGCCATTTGCTAATTGCGTTATTCCGCCTGACATTTGGCCCGCTCCTGCAGATAATGTACCTAAGCCGCCTGTTACTTGGTTTGACCCGTCTGCTAATTGATTTACTCCTACAGATAATGTACCTAAACCGCCTGTTACTTGGTTTGAGCCATCTGCTAATTGATTTACTCCTACAGATAATTGACCTAATCCTGCTGTCACTTTTCCAGATCCGCTTTGTAATTGCGTTACTCCATCAATTAATTGAACTGATCCATCTTTTAATTTATCGGCACCTATTTTTGCATTATCTAATCCCTCACCAAATCCATGAAATTTACTAACAAATTCATTTTGTACATTCGTTAGTTTCTCAATACCACCTGTTAGCGTTTTCACTCCTTCTGAATTTGGTAATTTGTTTTGCAGTCCATTTGTTGTTTGATGTATTTCGCCTTTTAATTGTTTTACTTCTTCATTTAATTTATTCGTTCCACCTGCTACTCCGACAGCTTTTTGCTGAACTGTCGCTGTACTTTTTACAGCACTTGTTATGAATAGTTGTAATTGATCTTGATATTCTTTCGGTAAACTTTCAATTTGCTTTTGTAAATTCGCTACCTCTTGCGCTGCATTTTTTGCATCTCCTGCTGTTGATTGCGTAAGTTCATTTAACTGATTTACATTCGCCCCAGCTCCATCTATTTTCTCATTTACTGTATTCAATATAGAAGGAACTTTCGACTGCATTTCCTCTAAGCCTGCAGCAGAATTTTGTACGTTACTATTTAAATCTTGCAATCCCTTTTGAATCGCTTGAGAACCTTTCTCTAATTGACTTTGCCCTTCAACAAGTTTCCCCATACCATTTGATAGGTCAGTTGTTCCTGTTTGTAATTCACCGGATTTACTTACTAGTTTGTTCAAGCCACCGGTCACTTTCTCAGATCCATCACGCAATTCACCCGTTTTGCTATTTAACGTATTTAAACCGTTCGTTACTTTTCCGGAGCCGTCTACTAATTTCCCAATACCCGCATTGCTATTTAGTACATGTAAACCATCTGTTACTTTTCCGGATCCATCTACTAATTTTCCGATACCTATTTGCATCTCACCTGTTTTACTATTTAACGTATTTAAACCTGCTGTTACTTTCCCAGATCCATCAAATAGTTTCCCTACACCTGTCTGTATCTCCCCAGACTTCCCTTGAAGTGTATGAAGGCCATCCGTCACTTTACTTGAACCATCATGCAAATCACTTGATCCATCGTGTAGTTTACTTGCTCCTTCCGCCCCATCTGCTAATCCTTTTGAGACGTCTTTAATGGAATCAAACATTTTCTCTGCATATGTTTTCGTTAACGTGCTTGATACTTCACTTTTAATTTTTTCAATGGCTGTTCCGCCAATTTGTGAAGATAAGAAGTTCAAACTTTCATTTGGAATATATTCTAAGTTCAATGGTTTCGGATCGTCTTTTAATAACGTTGTAGCGTTACTTGAGAAGTCATCTGGAATACGTACTAACATGTAATACTTTCTGCCTTCCATTCCCTCTTTCGCTTCTTTTTCACTTACAAATTCCCATTTAAAACTTTTATTATCTTTTAAGTTATCAACGAGCCCTTTCCCGACCTCAATTGGTTTCCCATCAAGTTCTGCACCTTTATCTAAATTGACTACCGCAACTGGCAAGTCATCTAGCTGTTCATACGGATCCCAAAAGGCCCATAAAAACATACCCGCATATAAAATCGGTACAAATAAAACCGCAATGATTGGGATTAATATTTTTTTACTTTTTATAATCTCTGCAAATTCTTTACTAAGCAACTTATGCCATTTCATAATTTATCCCCCTTTTTAAAAATGACCAAAATTGATTTATGGTCATTTTCACCCAAATAAAAAGGCTATATCTGTTCATACATATGCCTTATCCCCGAATTTATACTATGCACATTTTCATCTACATGATTATATTTAACCATCCTCCTTATACGATTGACCAATTTGTTCAATTAGTCATTTTTTATAAT
>NZ_JBFPJH010000237.1:0-5160 GCF_040838255.1 Bacillus sp. C30
TAATAGGGAGGCGTATAAATGATTATGAAACGTTTAGTAATGATGTGTTGTATCGTCATATTGTCTACTCCTTTCTCTTTCATTTCCCCTCACTCTACTTATGCTGAAGTAAATACTACTTACAAAAAACATGAATTACGCGCTGTATGGCTAGCATCTGTTCTCAATATTGATTGGCCTTCAAAAACTGGCTTACCTATTGAAAAGCAGAAACAAGAATTTATAAGACTATTAGACGATGTAAAAAACACTGGTATGAATGCAGTCGTTGTACAAATTAAACCGGCTGCTGATGCTTTCTATCCTTCAAATTACGTTCCTTGGTCTGAATACATTACGGGCACACAAGGAAAAGACCCTGGATACGACCCCGCTCGCATTTATAATTGAAGAAGCACATAAAAGAAATATAGAATTCCACGCATGGATTAATCCATACCGAATAACGATGAATCACACTGATATAAATCGATTATCAAATAATCCCCCTGCAAGACAACATCCCGATTGGGTTGTACCTTACGGCGGGAAGCTATATTACAACCCTGGTATTCCAGATGTGAAAAACTTTATAACGGAAGGCGCTTTAGAAATCGTAAAAAATTATGATGTTGATGCAATTCATATGGACGATTATTTTTACCCTTATAAAGTAGTTGGCGAAGAATTTCCTGATCAAAAAACATTTGAATCATATAATAATGAGAATTTTTCAACTATCGAAGATTGGCGTCGCAATAATGTAAATGAACTCGTAAAAGGTTTAAATACTGCTATAAAACAAGAAAAATCATACGTAAAATTTGGCATTAGTCCATTTGGCGTATGGCGAAATATAGCTGATGATCCAACTGGCTCTAACACAACTGCAGGTCAAAGAAACTTTGATGACCTTTACGCTGACACACGTGAGTGGATACAAAAAGGATATATTGACTACATTACACCGCAAATATATTGGAATATAGGTTTTACACCTGCTGCATATGATATATTAGTAGATTGGTGGGTAAAAGAAACCAATAATAAACCCATTCACCTATACATCGGTCAGGCGGCCTATAAAATTAATAACAACTCTGTCCCTGCTTGGTCTGATCCTGAAGAATATCCAAAACAAATCGCATTAAATCGTCAATATCCTGAAATAAAAGGAAGTATGCATTTTAGCTTAAAAGATATTAATAACAATCCACTAGGAGTTAAAAACAGACTCTCAAAAGACATATATAAGCATCCTGCATTAATCCCACCTATGCCTTGGCTTGATCAAGATCCACCAAAACAACCTACTTTAAAAGGCGCTATTCCAAGAGAAGAAGGTATTGCCGTGGGAATAATTGACAATAGAGATAATGACTCTTCTTATTACGCCATTTACCGTGTGAATGGAAAAAATGAAGTGGATATACAAAACCCAAAACATTTACTTACTACTGTAAGAAAAACAAAACTTGGAGAAATTTACGTAGATAAAACGGCTATTTCTGGAGAAACGTATACGTATGTGGTAACTGCAGTTGATCGATTGCATAATGAAAGCATTCCTTCTAGTTTTACTACCGTTAAGGCAAAATAAAATCTCAAAAAAAACGCCTTAAAGCTGAGAAATACTTAGCTTTTAAGGCGCCTTTTTTATTTATTCTTAAACTTCTCAGTCGCTGCTCTCATCTTCACATTCAAATCATGATCAATGGAGTCGCGAATATCACGCTCAACTACTTCCATTTCTTTTTGGAAATTTTGCAAGTAGACTTTTAACTCTTCTTCTTTTTCTGGTCGTTGTGATGGAGGTAATTGCACCACTAAAGATAACATCGCAGTTAAATCTTTCATTAAAAACGTTTCAAGTTTATGTTGTTGTTCAAACATACGCTGCTCTTGATAGTACGGCAATGCATTTAATACTGAAATTGTAATGTCATCAACCGTTCTTTGTAGTGAAGGATTAATCGAGCGTTTATATGCTTGAATTGTATTTAATGCATCTGGATATCGATCATAGAAATACAGTTTATAAAACGATAAGTCTGTCGGTTTTACAGTTTGCTGCGTTTCTTGTCTTAAGAAATCTTTCACTTTCATCGCGGCCACATCGATATCTTCATTTGTAAGCTTTTTCGTTGTTTTTGCCATTACATGCACTTTTTTCTGTTTTTCTTTCGGTAACATTGAAAATACTTGTTCTCTCGTACGTTGACCTGATGTACAGAAAAGAGTATTCAATGTATGTTGTTCTTTCTTTCCTTCCGTACGAATCCAGCGATAAAAGAGTGGATGTTGCGTAAACTCTTGTAAAAACGGTGTCGATTTGTTTGATAATTTCTCAATGGAATCTTGTGCTCTCTTATATGGTTTCGTCCATGAAAAATAAAGTTTACGTCCGAAGTATACAACTAAAACAACGACAGTAAATGCGATTAAAAGTAATGATCCTAATAGTAATAATACTCCTTGAATGAAACTCATTTTTTCACCTCCTCTAAAAGTCTGTTATTTCCTTGGACGCTGAATGAGTTTCTGCTTCATCTCATCATTAAATGTATCTAGTTCAATTACAAATTTCTTACTAGACTCAATAATACGTTCTGACGATTTCTCAGATGCTTCAATAGCGGCAAATACATTTTGGAATGATTCACGTAATTTATCCATGCTAATTGCAGGATTTTCAAGGAGTTTTGTTGTTTCTTCTGTATTTTGTTTTAATGCTTGTGAATTGCTTAATACCATTGATTCAATCGCTTCATTTGTTGCATTAACAGCATCAATTGTTTTACGTTGATTTGTTAATGCAAGCTGTATTGCAGCGGAAACCGTTACAACGTTTTGCGTCATCGTAATTGCATTACGAATTGCCTCTGATAGCTTTTCATTATTTTTCTTAATGATGTCTACAGATGCGATAGATTGTAATAATACACTTTTTGCTTGTTGCATATTACGAGTACGCACAAGTATCTTTTCTAATGCATCATTTATTAACGGAATATCCCTTTGACGTTCTGGATTTTGTTTCTCAGCTTCAAGCATACCAGCAAGTTTTCTTCCTAAGTATACTTGTTTATCAAGAGCGTGAATTTTATCGTGTGATTGCTCTTTTAACATTTCAAGACCAACCGTATCCTCTTGCAAGTTATCACGGCCAATGAGAAGTGATCTTATAATCTCCTCGATTTGCTTATCTATAGATTGATATTTATGCACGTAATTTTCAAGCGGATTTTTCTTAAACACTTTAAACATAAGTTTCTTCATACCAGTTGCTTTTAATGAGTTTGGATCAAGTTCTGATACCACTTTTCGTAATTCTAACAATGTATTTGGAATTTCTTCATTCTTTCCATTCATCATCGCTGTCACAGGACGTTTTAAAGCTGATAGCGTTTGTCCTGCCGCTTGCTGCTCTTTATCCCCTAAGTCTCCAAGCTGCGACAATACTTTTGATAAATCTGTATTTTGCTCGCTATTTAACTTTTGTACATAAAGATCTGCTTCTTTATTCAGTTCTTCAAGTTCTGCATCTTTTATTACTGTATCCACTACTACTTCTACATTATTATCTTTCACAATCGATACAGGTTCTTTTTTCTCGAGTTCAGTCAACAAAATCGCTCCTTTATTTATATGTGCGAATTTATGTGCACTATATTTCATCTAATATATCGTATTTCATATACATTTTTGCTTGCTTGAAATCGATTTTTCAAGAAATACCTGCTTATGCAGTCATTCCCTGTTTCATAGTATAAGTATACCTGTTCTCGTCATTATTTTCCTCAGACTTAAGACCTAGAGAACAACATGCTGAAGACGGATTCTTCACAGCTTACCTTACTTATCACCACTGACTATTAATTTTAAATTCCATTTAGTTACCTTCTTAAATTCATACAATGCTCTATCTTTTGACATATACTATCTTTCAATGTGATAATTATATTATGTCCACTTCTAATTATTCTTCCGCGCAACAAATGCTCCCTTTTGAAAAGCTAATAACACAGTTTCAAACGTAACGTCTTCTTCAATCATCTTTATAAATCCAGCTAATTCCCCCGCATGAGAAGTTGCATTATCAATTACAAGAAAACCTTTTGGCTCTAAAATACGTTTTATATGTTCCCACCACCACATGTATTGCGTGCGCTCTGAATCTAGGAAAATAAAATCAAATGAACGATCTACTTGCGAATCCAAAAATGCCCCAGCCTCTTGATTATGAATATCGATTCTCTGTGTAAGATTTGCCCTTTCAAAATTTCCAAGTGCCTCTCCAACCCGTTCTGAAGAAAGTTCTACAGTTATAACCTTTCCATTTGTTTCTTCTACCGCATTTGCTAGCCACAATGTAGAATAGCCATTTGAAGTTCCAATTTCTAAAATTTTTTTTGCATTGCACCCCTTTACTAATACTGATAAAAACTGCCCCATTTCACGAGAAATATTTCTTAATTTTTCTTCTCTTTTTTCTTTATGTCGATCATGCTCTTCTCCATATTGTTCAAGTTGCAATAATAATGAATCTAGAGTATTCATTTTCTCCATCGCCTTTCCAAGCAATATGATGAAAAAGTACATGATGCCCGTCTACTTTTCATTATATGCGAAATGCACACCTTTTTCCTGTTATACGACAAAGAATTAAAATTTTTTATAGCATATTGTTTCGTTTTTTGGTAAAGTTAATTTCTACGTGCAATTATTTAATTCACATTATTTTACAATCAGTTTTCAATTATAAGATAATCTAAACCCCATTTAAATGAATCGGTATTTCTAATTCAACTAAGCGCCCTTTTCGGACGCATTTTCTTTTGTTTATATATTTCTGTAAGAAAGGATGCTTACACATGAACGTGATTAACTTAGATGCTGCTAGAAGACGTAAACAGCATAAAAAACTAATGATAACTATACCGATTATTAAACGCATTTATGAAGAAGACGGGGAAATTAAATTCGAGGTAGCCGGCGAAAAAGATGTACCTCTTGAAATGTTAGAAAAATAAAAAAAAGACGCACTTCTAAAGAAATGCGTCTTTTTTTTACTATTACATTTAAGTGCATAAGTTTTTCAGGATTAACCATCATATAAATGTTTGAAATTTTCTCATCCTCAAATATGAATGAAAGTACATACGTCACTTTATTATTTAT
>NZ_JBFPJH010000238.1:0-5159 GCF_040838255.1 Bacillus sp. C30
ACTTAGAACTAGCTGAATACTTAGAAGAATGCTCAGATTTTAAAGAAAGTAATCGCTATTATAAATTAGCGATTACTTTATTAGAAGAGTAAAGAGGAGGGATAGTATGAAAAAGTTAATTGCAGGAACATTTGTGGTTATGGCAATTGCAGCTGTAGTATTGGATATTCAGTATGCTTGGAAGCCGGATACTCTAGGTCAAGAAGCTAAAACAGTTGAACAAATTAATTTATAAAAAAACCCTTTCCCAACGGAAAGGGTTTTTTTCAATATTTGTTCCTCAAAATTCTACAACACTTGAGAAAGAAATTAATTGAATTTTTAGTATATTAATAGTGGAAACATAATGATAATATGAAACCACTCTTTTTCAAAAATTTTTTATTAGGGGGAATGTTAGATGAAAAAGAAGAGTTTAGCGTTAGTGTTAGCGGCAGGAATGGCAGTTACTACGTTCGGAGGGACAGGCTCTGCATTTGCGGATTCTAAAAATGTACTCTCTACTAAGAAGTACAATGAGACGGTACAGTCACCTGAGTTTATTTCTGGTGATCTAACTGGAGCGACTGGTAAGAAAGCGGAATCTGTGGTGTTTGATTACTTAAACGCAGCAAAAGGTGATTATAAGCTAGGGGAAAAGAGTGCGCAAGATTCTTTCAAAGTGAAACAAGTGAAAAAAGATGCTGTAACTGATTCAACAGTAGTACGTATGCAACAAGTTTACGAGGGAGTACCTGTATGGGGGTCTACTCAAGTAGCTCACGTAAGTAAAGATGGTTCTTTAAAAGTATTGTCTGGAACAGTTGCGCCTGATTTAGACAAGAAGGAAAAGTTAAAAAACAAAAATAAGATTGAAGGCGCAAAAGCAATTGAAATTGCGCAACAAGATTTAGGAGTAACACCTAAATACGAAGTGGATCCAAAAGCGGATTTATATGTATATCAAAATGGTGAAGAAACGACATATGCATACGTTGTGAATTTAAACTTCTTAGAGCCAAATCCAGGAAACTATTACTATTTCATTGAAGCGGAAAGCGGTAAAGTGTTAAATAAATATAATAAACTTGATCATGTAACGAATGATGATAAGTCACCAGTTAAGCAAGATGCTCCTAAACAGGAAGCGAAAGCGGTTGTAAAGCCTGTAACAGGGACGAATAAAGTTGGAACTGGTAAAGGTGTATTAGGAGATACGAAATCGCTTAATACAACGTTATCTGGATCGTCTTACTATTTACAAGATAATACGCGCGGAGCAACAATTTTCACATATGATGCGAAAAACCGCTCAACATTACCAGGAACATTATGGGCAGATGCAGATAATGTTTTCAATGCAGCGTATGATGCAGCGGCAGTAGATGCTCATTACTATGCAGGTAAAACATATGATTACTATAAAGCTACATTTAACAGAAACTCTATTAATGATGCAGGAGCACCATTAAAATCAACAGTTCATTACGGAAGTAAGTATAATAATGCATTCTGGAACGGCTCACAAATGGTATACGGAGATGGTGATGGTGTAACATTCACCTCATTATCTGGTGGCATTGATGTAATTGGCCATGAATTAACACATGCTGTTACGGAAAATAGCTCGGATTTAATTTATCAAAATGAATCTGGATCGTTAAATGAAGCAATTTCTGATATTTTTGGTACTTTAGTAGAATTCTATGATAACCGTAACCCAGATTGGGAGATTGGTGAAGATATTTATACACCTGGTAAGGCGGGAGATGCACTTCGTTCTATGAGTGATCCAGCGAAATATGGTGACCCAGACCATTATTCTAAGCGTTACACGGGTTCAAGTGATAACGGTGGCGTTCATACAAACAGTGGTATTATTAACAAACAAGCTTATTTATTAGCAAATGGTGGTACGCATTCTGGTGTAACTGTAACTGGTATCGGTAAAGATAAATTAGGTGCGATTTACTACCGTGCAAATACACAGTATTTCACGCAATCTACTACATTTAGTCAAGCTCGTGCTGGTGCAGTGCAAGCTGCAGCTGATTTATATGGTGCTAGCTCTGCAGAAGTAGCAGCAGTTAAGCAATCATTTAGTGCTGTTGGTGTAAACTAAGGCTTTAAGGGATAGTTATTAATAAAATACCTCAAAAATAAAGAAGGAGCCTATGCTCCTTCTTTATTTTTTTCTCCATTTTTTCCACAAATAAAATAATCCAACACAACCTGCGATTGTAATAATCCATTTCGCTTCATTTGTTCCGTTAATGACATGATATGCAGAATATACTTCAATCAATAAAGCCGGTATTTTCCCTATTGTGCTGGCAATACTGAAAGAGAGTAATGACATTTTGCCTAGAGCTGCAAATAAAGTAACGATACTGGACGGAATGAAAGGAATAAAACGAAAAGATAGGACGAGTAGAAATGCCTCTCTGCCTTCTACGTAAAGAAGGCGTTCTACCTTTGGATACGTATTTACTTTATCGTGAGTGAACTTTTGAAGGCCTATACGATAAATATAAAACGAGATAATAGCCCCTAATGCCTCACCTGCGATCGAGATGATTGTGCCATTTGTTACACCGAAGAGCTGTATATTAATGGCGGTCAAAAAAATACTAGGGATAAAACCTAAAAGACTGATGATGATGTTGATTAATATACTAAGTGGAATTGCGATTGAATAATAGTCTGTTAAGAAGTTTTGAATTGTTTCAGCCATTCTTTAAAATCCTTTATCTTTTTTTGCATTACACCATATTTACATTGTATAGGCAAGTGCAAATTTACATAATGTAGAAAACAGTTGATAGAAAGGGATTTATATACCTTATATAGGTATTGGGTATATGAAAGTAGGGGTATATTTAGTTTGTTTAAAAAACACTCCATAAATCCTGTGTTTAAAGGGTTTATGGAGTGTTTCGATTGGTGTTTTCATCTGGGAAATAATTATAAAAATATGGGGGTATATTTTAAAAAGGGCGAAAAACAGTGATTTGATGAAAGGGGGGTGGAAAATATAGCAAAATGAATGAGGATTTTAAAACTGTATACATTTTTTCTTTGTGAAATTGACTTTTAGTGGAGTTACGATAATAATCATGGAAGAGGTGATACGATGAAACGATTAAGTAGTCTTTTCTTGAGTAGTTTATTGGCACTAATGCTGATTTTAAGTGGATGTGCAGGAAAAGAACAAAAAACAGAAAAACCAAAAGAGGATCATTCTACATCAGTAGAAAAAATTAGTGATAATATTTTAGATGAAATGGAAGGGCCACCTAAAAATGGTCATACGATTGAAAGGCATGTAGGCAAATCAGAAGAGGATTTGAAGAATCGTTTGAAGACAGATAAAGTTTCAGCGGCAAGTACATACTATGATAAGGAAACAGCGACAAAGGCTGTGAAAGATAGTTTAAAACAACATGATAAAGAAATTCAGGATTGGTTGAAAAACTCTAAAGAGGCTCGTCTTGTATTGAATACAACTCATTCATTCCCAGTTGGAAAAACAGTAATAAAGAAAAATATGAATGTAAAAGACAAACTAGTAAAGACTGTTACTGTTTTAGCGAGAGATAAATCAGGAAATCTAGGATTTAAGATTATTACTTCTTATCCATCAGATAAATAAAGGGGGGAGTATATATGTATCCAACATTACAATACTTTCTTAAATCGTACTGTACGTTAAGTATTCATGAGGATGAAATAGTAAGCGTGATGGAAGAGTTTATAGAGCAAGAGGACGAAGAGATTGTTTTGAAATTACGCGATGAATTAGTAAATATGAAGAAAAAGAACGCGTGGGAAGAAGTGTGCGTATTAGCTGCGAAGCAAGGCAATCGTGTGTGGTCTTTAGAAGAAACGAAAGATCATCTGGAAATTTTTTTACTATTATTGCAAAAGAAAAAGGCGTGAGTAGATCACGCCTTTTTGTATACTCTTTTTGAAATTTGTCCGTTTGATATTATCTCATTGTTTTGGGGCACTTTTATATACGCTTTTTGAAATTTGTCCATTTGAGAGTACTTCACCGTTTTGTGTTACTTTTTTATACGTAACCGCTGTTATTTTATCACCAGTATTACTAATTACTTGAGAAGAAACTTCAACATTTTTACCAGTATTTGTACCGAAAATACGTGTAGTAATACTACCGCCATTTGAAAATGCTTGAATGTAAATATGCTTACCTGTATTGTTTTTAAATTTTAAATCCGGACCATAATCTGCCACTGCTGCATCCTGCCCAAGTGGTAAATAATTTACGGGCATAGAATGATTGCTTCGAGAAACAATTCCTAAATCTGCCCTTAAAGCTGCGCTGTATAAAGTACTACTTACTTGGCAAACGCCTCCGCCTGCACTTTGTATAACTTTACCTTGTGAATATACTGCTGCGGATTTATAACCATGTGCAGCATCAGTTAGGCCAACACGGCCATTAAAACTAAACGTTTCATCAGGTGCTACAATAACTCCACTTAACGTATTAGCTGACTTATTTACGTTATAGGATTGATTTCCATTACGGCCAGCCATTGGGGTAGAGTATTCAGCGATCACTTCTTTAATCCCCATTTGTTGTATATCTTCTGTAGAACGTTCAGGTTTTATTAGTGTAACTGGTAATACAACATCGGGTGTGCCAGAAGTAATAGCTGCGCTTGTTAAATCGGTTAATTTTCCTTTATCAATTTTTTCTCCATTTTGACTTTGGCTAATATTTACTGTAGAGCCTTCAACACTTAATTCGGCGTTGACAGGATTTTTTAATGTTTCATTATATTTATCCTTTATAAAGGTTTCATAAGTTGTTGTATTTAATTGTGGTGTTAATTTATAGTCACGTTTTACTTCACCGTTTTCAGCTTGCTTACGCATGTTGTAACGATTCATTACGTTCCCTTCTTGTTCTTTAAAGATATTGTCGACAATATCCTTCTCTTTATAATCTACTCCTAAATCTTTCCACGTGTAATTTTGCTTATCATTTTGGAATACGTAGTTAAGAGATTTTTGATTTAATTCATTCATCTTTTGATTAACAAGGGCTTGAATATCTGCTTTATTTTTTCCATCAAGAGAAATACCTTCAAATGTAGTGTTTGGTAGTGCAGTTGTATTTAGTTGATTATTTAATTTGGATACATATTGAT
>NZ_JBFPJH010000239.1:0-5145 GCF_040838255.1 Bacillus sp. C30
GAATATTCAAGAATATAGCATTTTTTATTTATATTATTTTTTGATGAATTTCACTAAATGAAAAAAGGAATCGTTTTTAGGAGGAATTGTGACATGCAAGGAAAAGTAAAATGGTTTAACAATGAAAAAGGTTTTGGATTTATCGAAATGGAAGGCTCTGCAGATGTATTCGTACATTTCTCTGCTATTCAAAGCGACGGCTACAAAGCTTTAGAGGAAGGTCAAGAAGTATCTTTCGACATTACTGAAGGAAACCGTGGACCTCAAGCTGCTAACGTAGCAAAACTTTAATCCCACATATGACAGGAGGTTATCTTACTTGGTAACCTCCTTTGTTATTCCTTTGTATATTTCCGTTTTCCAGAGCAAAAACTATGTGAAATGCGCAAAATACAAAGGAGGCAATAACAATGGGGTCACATGTAAATGATTTTGAAGAAGTAAAATTCCGTGTAGAAACTGCACAAAAAATGGTAGGTTTTGCAACAATTTCAATGGATCCAGACACATTAGAGCATGCCACTACTGCAGTAGAATCGGCTCGTTCTCAGCTTGAAATCATGAAATCCGTTGCAACGGATTTAGATGAGCCATTTCTAATGAATGAAGAAAAAAAATTAAGTAAATGCGAGCATCAATTACACGAAGCAAAGCACTAAAAAAACATCCAGAGAAAATTCTCTGGATATTTTTTTATGACAATTGCTCCCCATACTTTTTCAACTTCTCTCCAACCGTACATTGCCGTATACAAAAAGAATGGGCATAGTATTTACTATGATTTTTCCGATTATGTTCCTGCAGGAAACACCCTCCGCAATACGTTTCTAATAAGTCATTTACCTCTGTAATGAGTTGCTTCTTCTTCACGTGTGCACCTCTCTATTCGGTTATTTCTTTATGACTATCAATTGTCGTCCCTTCTAATGCTTGCGCTGCTAATTGATGTGCCTCTTTATTTTGTTTTCTAGATATCGGTTCACAAATAAGCTTTAATTTCATTTGCTTCGCTTTTTGTTCAATTTGATCTAAGTAATGATTTAAATGTTCATCATAGCAAGGCCATTCACCAGCTAATTGCTGCAGTACAACTTGAGAATCTCCACGAAGTGTAACTGCTTCATATTTAATTCCTAATTCCTCGAGTGTATTCATCCCGTATAATAATGCTGCATACTCCGCTTCGTTATTATCATATATGCCTTCTATGTATGCATTGCGACGAATTCGGTAATTTGTATTTCCTTTTTTATAGTATACACATATACCAACCCCAGCTTCTTTCGTCTGCACATCATAACCACCATCAAAATAAACTTGAATTTCTTGCGGATCTTCCTCCACTTGCTTACTCAGTTTTTTCATTTCTTTTAATGACCATTCCGCGTCCATTTCATCGAAAAATAAAAGTTCTTTCACCCTACCTGTTTTCTCAAAATCCTCCGCAAATTGAAGCACTTCTTCTATGTTCATATAATCTGTTGTTAATTCAGTTTGTAAACCACGCTTCGTTTTATACAACCAATGTATTTTATATTTCATACTAGATTCCCCTTTTATAAGACTTCTTATATTTATCCCGCATTAACGGGCAGTAAGACTCCCACCTTAAAATTTAACGAAAGCAAAGAAGTTAGGCGGAAGATCAACTGTCCGTAAATGCCCGATTGGTTCAACTAATAATCAGTGGGGTCCCCCCACTGATTAAAGTTTCACTTTATTTTATTATATTTTATCAGGAGTCACAGTATTATATACAATTTAATCACATACAAAAAGAGCCATCCTAAGTAAGGACAGCTCTTTCATCTATTGCATAAATCTTTCAAATTGCACTCGCTTATTAATCCAGTACATTACAGGCATACCAATTGCCATTACAACAAATTCACCAACTGCACAAGTTAGCCATGTCAATAAAAATGGCAGATCAAACGCAAGATGAAGTTCAATTGCAATCATAAACATTGTGACTGTAAAAATAACTGTATTAAAAATCATACGAGCCCAAACACCTTTAATGAAGCGCATAGAAATAATAGTTGCAAGTAATGCAAGAATGGATTGCCCTACTCCAAATACTAAATCATAAGCGATCATAGGTGAGAAAAAGAGATTCGTTAAAAATACACCTAATACAATCCCGTAAATTGCTTTCTTATTGAATACAACGAGATGATTAAACATCTCTGAAATACGAAACTGTACACTGGTAAAGCCAAATGGCTGAATAAGCATAGAAACAGCAATATATAATGCCGCTAAAATACCATTACCGACTAATGTCCTTATATTCATGACAAAATCTCCTTAGTTTTTTTACGTGGGATGGTTTCGAACCACGTTATTCGTTTTTAAGCAACAAGATTATATTTTACGCAATAGGCACTCTTTCGTCAATAGATTCCTATCATTTACTACCTTTTTTCTTTTGGACAACGTATAATAAAACATATGAAAGATTTAGGAGGTTTCACTTCATGACAGCAACAATTCAAAATGAAAAAGTGATCGTTTCCATTTCTGACAAAGGTGCAGAATTACAAAGCGTTCGCTTAAAAGAAGATAACACTGAATACTTATGGCAAGGCGATTCTACTTATTGGGGGCGCCGCGCACCAATTTTATTCCCAATTGTCGGCCGATTAGTAGATAATACATACTACGTAGATGGTAAACCATATTCTTTAACACAACACGGCTTTGCTCGTGATCTTACATTCTCTGTAAAAGAACAAAGTGAAACGAATATTACTTATATTGTTACTAGTAATGAAGAAACATTAAAAAAATACCCATACGAATTCGAATTACTCGTTTCTTATGAGTTAGATGGACAAATCGTTCATGTAACATATGAAGTAAATAACCCTACTTCAAAAGAGATGTTCTTCTCAATCGGAGCACATCCTGGTTTCAACTTCCCCTTATTAGAGGGCGAATCATTTACAGATTATCATTTATCATTTAATGGTTCTGAACGCTTAGAAACAAGCGTATTAGAAGGACCTTATCTTTCAAGTAAAAAGCAATTAATCGCTGAAAATACGAATGAATTACCACTTACATACGATTTATTCAAAAATGATGCACTTATTTTTGAAAATATGAATACGGATGAAATCTCTATTCGTTCTCATAAACATAATAAATTTGTAAAAGTAGAATTTGACGGATTCCCATTTGTCGGTGTATGGACACCAGGCGAGAACGCACCTTTCTTATGTATTGAACCTTGGTACGGGATTGCTGATGAAGTAAATCCGGCAAAGGATTTCAAGGAAAAAAAAGGAATTCAATCTTTACAAACGAATGAAACATTTACATGTCGTTATAGTATTACAATCGGCTAAGTTACTCTATCCCCTACTTCAAAGAAACATATAAGTAGGGGATCATCTTATAATTTGGAGGTTTCTCATTTTGATTGAAGTATATATTGATGGTGCATCAAAAGGAAATCCTGGTCCTTCTGGTGCAGGAGTGTTTATTAAAGGGGTGCAACCAGCTGTACAGTTATCATTGCCCCTTGGGACAATGTCCAATCATGAAGCAGAATACCACGCTTTACTTGCGGCATTAAAATATTGCACGGAGCATAATTATAACATTGTCTCTTTTCGTACCGATTCGCAGCTTGTCGAGCGAGCTGTCGAAAAAGAATACGCAAAAAATAAAATATTTGCACCACTATTAGAGGAAGCACTGCAGTACATAAAAAGTTTCGATCTCTTTTTTATTAAGTGGATTCCAAGTAGTCAAAATAAAGTTGCTGATGAATTAGCTAGAAAAGCTATCTTACAAAATTAACGGGGGTATGAGTGTGAAAAAAGATTGGATTGCTCCTCTTGCTTTATTATTTGTCTCTTTTATTTGGGGAGCTACGTTTGTTGTCGTCCAAAATGCTATGTCTTTCGTTGGTCCATTTACTTTTAATGGGATTCGCTTTTTATTCGCTGGAATTATTTTATTATTCGTTCAAATGATTTTCTCACAAAAAACTTCAAAACAAGATATAAAACAGAGTAGTCTCGCTGGATTGATTGTTGGATTCTTTTTATGTGTTGGATATTTATTACAAACATTCGGCTTACTTTATACAACCTCTTCAAAAGCTGGTTTCTTAACTGGACTTAGCATCGTTATGGTTCCAATCCTATCTTTTATCTTTTTAAAACAGCGGGCTACAATTTTCATCGTACTTGGTATTGCTGTAGCAACAGCAGGTTTATACTTATTAACGGCTGGTGATTCTTTTCAATTAAACATTGGAGATATACTCGTTCTCGGTTGTGCAGTTGCTTTTGCTGCCCATATTCTTGTTAACGGTTTCTTTTCTAAGAAAATATCACCTTTATTACTAAGCACCTCTCAAGTATTAGCTGTCGGTATATTTTCTTCTATTTGCGCTTTTTTGTTTGAAGATTGGGAAAAATTATTTTCAGTTTCACTATGGACGAATCAATCCTTTTTATTCGCTCTATTTCTAACTTCCTTATTTGCGACATCAATTGCCTTTTTCATTCAAACTTCTGCACAAAAACACACTTCTCCAACGAGAGTAGCAATAATCTTCGCAATGGAGCCTGTTTTTGCAGCATTAACAGGTGTTCTAGTAGCAAATGAACAGCTTTCTATTTCTGCTATTATTGGATGTCTATGTATTTTCCTAGGTATGGTTTTTGTTGAACTACCTTCCAAAACGAAAAAAGAAGCGCGGGCTGCGTGAAGTTACGCTTGTAACTTCCGCATAAAAGCCTTAGCGCTTTTTTTATCTGTAATTTCTTCTTTCAAGCGTTCTAATAACGCAACAAAATAACTGCCATCAAACTGTAATTGATGTTTAATCGTCGCTTCTATCGCTACGTTCACAATCCCATCAGATGCACCAGTATATCCTTGTCCGAACATAATAAATCCTTGTGCTTCCTCTGATAATTTAAATCCTTTCGTATGTAAGAATGAAAGATAATCTTCTACTGTTTGCATGATATTCCCACCTACTCAAAAATTCTCCACTTCTTATCATACATGTTTTTATACTCTATGAGAATGAAATTTATTTGACAACTTTGTAAATCTATCGTCTACTTCTTAGAACCTGTCTAGAATCTTTTTAATAAAATCGCCACGCCTGCCAATAAG
>NZ_JBFPJH010000020.1:0-29620 GCF_040838255.1 Bacillus sp. C30
CTGTAATAGCTTGGTTATGCTTCCATTCTTTTAACGTGAATGGTCCGTTCGTAATTAACTCTTTTGGATCTGTTTTTAATTTATTATTATCATCAATTGATTTTTTAGATAATGGAATAAATAATGAACTTGCTAATTTTTGTTTAATAGAAGCAACTGGGTGCTCAAGTGTTACCTTTAATGTTTGAGGATCAACGACTTGAATACCAACTTGTCCTTCTTCACCTTTTCCAGTATTATATGCCTCTGCTCCTTTAATAAAATACATTTCTGTCGCATTCATAGAACCTGTTTTCGGGTTTAATAATCGCTTCCATGCGAACTCAAAATCATTTGCTGTAATAGGAGAACCGTCCGACCATTTAATATCTTTCTTTAAATGAATTGTATATTCAGTTCCATCAGCGTTTACTTCTTCTTTCTCTGCTAATTCATTTTGATATTTCCCGTCACTATCTTGCGTATATAAACTTGAAAACAATTGCCCAATTACATAACCTGACGTGCTATCTGTCGCAATGGCAGAATCAAGCGTATACGGATCGCTACTAATATTCGTTACTAATCGATCGCCTTCACCCTTACCAGCACTCGCCTTTTGCGTCTCTTTCTTACCGCAAGCAACAGAAGTAATTGCTAAAACAGTCATAATAACAAATAATAAAAACTTCTTCATCCTACATTCTCCTTTAACCTGAAATTTTTGGTGTTGATGCTAATAATGTTTTTGTATAAGAATGTTGTGGATTACGGAATACTTCGTCCGTATATCCAAATTCAACAAGTTCTCCTTTGTATAAGACAGCCACTTTTTCACATAAATAGTGAACCATCGGTAAATCATGTGCGATAAATAAATATGTATAGCCTTGTTCCTTTTGAATCTTTTGCAGTAAATGTACAATTTGGATTTGCAGTGAAACATCTAATGCTGAAATTGGCTCATCAAGGATTAATACTTCTGGCTCACATAATAGCGCTCTTGCAATGGCAATACGTTGACGTTGTCCTCCGCTAAATTCGTGTGGATAGCGATCAATATATCGTCTATCTAATCCAACACGCTCTAGTGCATCACCTGCGACCTTATCTTTCAATCCTTTATCGCCTAAACCGAATGAAATATAGCCTTCTGTTACAATATCGCGTACTTTCCAGCGCGGATTTAATGCAGCTGTGGAATCTTGAAAAATGAACTGTACTTTCTGCAAGAAATCCCGCTTATTAGCTGACTTCAGCGCGTGAACAACTTGACCGTTGTAATCAATCTCACCAGATGTTGGCTTTTCAATTCCAGCAATTAATTTTCCAAGTGTTGTCTTTCCAGAACCACTTTCTCCAATAATGCCAAGCGTTGTTCCTTTTGGTATAGAAAGTGATATACCTTTTAACGCTGCGATTTCTTTATTTTTACTTCCATACGTTTTCGTTACTTGCTTTACAGTAATTAAATCTGTCGTCATGAGGCATTCACCCTCTCTTTTGATTTCGCTTTATTATGCTCCAGAATATGCTGCCAGCAATGTGAACTATGCTCCTCAGAATATGTTGTTCTCTCTGGGAAGCGCTGAATACATTCTTTTATCGCTACAGGACAACGATTCACAAACGGGCATCCAAAACTATTTAACGTTTCAATTGAAGGTGTTGTTCCCTCAATTGCTCTAAGTACCTTTTCTGAATCATCCATATTCGGAATTGCTTGCAATAAACTTTTTGTGTAAGGGCGCTTAGGTGAGCCAATTACTTCTTGAATCGTTCCTTTTTCAACAACACGTCCCCCGTACATAACTACTACTCGGTCAGCTACTTCACGTACAAGTGCCAAATCATGTGTAATTAATAAAATACTCGTATTTTGTTTTTCCTTTCTTTCTTTTAACAACTCCATAATTTGCTTTTGAATCGTTACATCTAATGCTGTTGTAGGTTCATCTGCAATAACGAGCTTCGGGTGACAAGCAAATGCAATTGCTAAACAAATACGCTGCCTCATACCTCCGCTCAACTGATACGGGTATTGTTCAAAGCGTTTCTCTGCTTCATGTATCCCTAAATCATTTAGTAAGTTAATTGCAATTTCTTTTGCCTCTTTTTTCGATTTCTTTTCATGCTGCACAATTACTTCTGTAATTTGTCTTCCAACCTTCATCGTCGGATTTAAAGATGAAAGCGGGTCTTGAAAGATAAAGGAAATATCTTTCCCGCGAATTTGATTCCATTCTGATTCTTGTAAATCCGTTAATTCCTTTGATTGGAAAGATATATTTCCATCATCAATATGAATCGATTCTTGATTTAAGCCGATAATTGATTGTGCTGTAACACTTTTCCCTGAACCACTTTCTCCGACAAGTGCAACTATTTCACCTTCGTTAATAGAAAAGGAAACATGCTTCACAATTGCTTGCTTACTATTCTCTTTTTCAACGGCCAACGTTACGTTTTCTAAAGATAAGATTTGTGCCATGTTTTTTCTCCTTTCGATTACGTTTTACGATTTTCGGATCAATCGCATCTTGCAAACCATCACCAATCGCATTAAATGCGAACATGATGAGTGCAATCATAATTGCCGGGAAGAAAAGTTGCCACCACTCTCCGCTTAGTAATGTCCCGAGTGCATCGTTTGTCATCGTGCCCCAGCTCGCT
This sequence comes from Bacillus sp. C30, assembly GCF_040838255.1. Taxonomy (NCBI): domain Bacteria; kingdom Bacillati; phylum Bacillota; class Bacilli; order Caryophanales; family Bacillaceae; genus Bacillus; species Bacillus sp. C30. The sequence goes on from NZ_JBFPJH010000020.1 coordinate 2,653, forward strand.
GCTGGTGATTGTACTCCAAGTCCGATAAAACTTAAAAATGATTCTGAGAAAATAGCTGCTGGAATTGTAAATGATAAATTTACGATAATAATCCCTGTTAAGTTTGGAATTAAATGTCCGTATATAATTTTCATATGAGGTGTACCTAATCGCTCTGCTGCAATAACAAATTCTCTTTGTTTCAATGAAAGTACTTGCGCCCGAATGAGACGTGCCATGCCAATCCATCCCGTTAACGCAAGAGCTATAATAATTGTAAAAAGTCCTGGTTTCATAATGATTAATAGTAAAATAACAATCAGTAAATATGGGATACCGTATAACACTTCAATCCCTCTTATAATCCACTCATCAATTAACGTTCCAAGACGATTACGTCCTCTCACATATCCACTAAAGCCACCGATAAGTACACCAAGCCCTATATCAAGAACGGCCGCTACTAATCCAACTATTAATGAAATTTTCCCACCAGCCCAAGTACGTGCCCAAATATCTCTCCCTAAATCGTCTGTTCCGAACCAATGCTCACTACTAGGCGGTAAATTAGTTACTTCTTTTACTTGTTCACTCGCAGTAAATGGCGTTAAACTTTCGCCAATAAGCGAGAAAACAATAATTAGTAATAACGTCACTGCCCCTAAAACTGCTATAGGGTTTGATATAAACTTGCGAAACACTTCCTTTTTCCGGCTAATCGTTTGCTGATCTTTATTTATCGTTAATTCTTTTTTCTCTTCATTCGTTAATAACTGGTCATTAATTTCATAAGCCCCCATTTAAACATCACCCTCCTTACGTAATAGAACGAATGCGCGGATCAACAATACGATGAATGATATCTGTAATAAAAATACATACAATTAATAGCGCACTATAGAAAATGGTTGTTCCCATAATCACCGGATAATCTCGGTTGAAAATACTGTCTACAAAATATTTTCCTAAACCAGGAATTGAAAAGATTTTTTCAATAACGAAAGTCCCTGTTAAAAGTCCAGCCATTAATGGGCCAACAAATGTAAGTACCGGAACAATCGCATTTCGAAGAGCATGTCTTATAATGATTTTCTTAATTGGTATACCTTTCGCTCTCGCTAGCTTAATATAATCACTCTGCAACACTTCAATCATATTAGAGCGAACAAATCTTGTAATAACTGCGATTGGTCCTAACGCTAATGCGAAGGAGGGTAATACAGTATGCTCAAATGTTCCCCAAGACGCCACTGGTAGTAATTCAAATTGTATGGCGAATACTTGTATAAATAGTGGTGCTAAAATAAAACTAGGAATAGAAATACCGAGAATCGCAAGCAAGCTCACACTATAATCAATCACTTTCCCATGATATAGCGCGGCAAATGTACCTGCGGCAATTCCGACTAACAATGAAATAACAAGTGCTTGTAAACCAATAATTGCCGATGGTCCAAAACCAGTTGTTATAATTTCCGATACACCTTGACCTGTCGATTGAACAGATTCGCCAAAATCAAAATGAACTACCCCATCCAAATAAGCAACATACTGATTCCATAACGGTTCATCAAGGTGATACTTCGCTCTCATGTTTTGTATTACTTCTTCAGGAAAGATTTTCGCATCTGATGAAAATGGATCACCTGGAATAATATGCATAATTAAAAATGTTACTGTCGTAATGACCCATAGCGTGAATACCATAACCGATAGTTTTTTAATAACATACACTTCAATAAACCCCTAAACAAATGAATTTACTTTGTTTTATTGACATATTTGTTGCCATTACTCCTTCTCTACTTCTTAAAACACAAAAAGCCTTGATCTTAAAAAATAAGATCAAGGCTTAATAAACGAAGGCCCATCACTTATCTTTCAAGACTTGCTTGCTGGAATTAGCACGGTGTTCCTGTTACAGAACCCGCTGCTGAGGTGTCATAGGGCCAGTCCCTCTACCTCTCTGGATAAGTAAATTGCTATATTATTATTTGGTTCAAATTGTATATTTTGAATTATAATTCTGAAAAAATGAAAAGTCAATCAAATTGGATATATTTAGAAAAATCAGTTTTTAATAGCGTTATTTCTTAAAATCACTACTTTAGCTTATAATAAAATTAATTACTTTAAAGGAGTTATAAAATGGATCCACTACTTCTGGCTACTATAGGATTGCCATTAACAATCGTCATACTCGTCATCATCGGCTTCTATAAACTCTTCATTAAAAAGAAAAGCATCACTTCTTTTTACACTCCATTCGATAATATTACTGGACAAACAATTTCAGAATTTCACGAAGAACAGAAGATATTAGTATCCGAGGATGAAGACGGAGATGGTAAAAAGAAAAAATAACCTTGCACACGCAAGGTTATTTTTTCGCTTCTGTTTGAAAACGTTTATAGTATGTCGATGCTGTTGCAAAATTAATTTCTATATCACGAATTAATGATGAATCTTCTTCTTTAGCTAAATTCTGTAATTTTTTCATCGCTTGTTCCGATTCATTCAAGAAACCAACATATACCTCATGTTCTTGCTCTTTCGACTTTGGAACACGAATTTCTTTACGTATATTATCAATATCTTCTAACATGCTCGTTGTTACCTTTTGCACATCTTCTTTATATGTAGCATTCGTTATTTCCTTACCGCCCTTTTCTTTTGCCACTTCAAATAACTGTAACGCCTTATTAATTTCTTTATTTATTTTCGCATCATATTTTTCATGTACTGCGCTGTATTCTTTCATTTCTTCTGTTTGCTCAGTGGATTGCTCTACCTTTTCTTTCGGTTCTTTCGTATCTTTATTTCCATTACATCCTGCTAGAAGGATCATACTTCCCATTACAGCAATACCCAAAACCTTCTTCATCTCGAATTCTCCTTTTATCTACAGCTACTACTAATTATAGTTTCTTTTATCTCCACTTGTTATTATACCGAGAACGCCCCACTTTTTACACTTAAGACGATATCTTAATATACATACCAACATTTTTGTCACAGTATCGTCACTTTATGCAAATAACTTTTGCATCACTTTACTACATCACCTTACAAAACTGTAAGCACACATAGAGAACAAACCATGCTAGACTTACATATGCATAAAGTAAGCGTAGTTCAGTTTGTAAGGAGAATCATCAATGTACAATACAATACCCTTTATGGGCGAAGATATTCGCGTCCTTATTCGCGAAAAGTCACTTCATATTGAAAATACAGAGAGCCTTCGCCGCGTATTAAAGAAGAAGCATGCTCCATTTAAGCTGGCCCAATATTTAAAGAAACAACATATAAATCAATTTCATACTGTGCTAAATATATCCGATAAATCTTTAACAATCGAGATTATCGGTCATGTCTACATTGGAAATTTTGCAGATGTCTTAAAAGAAATTCCACGCATACCGAAGATTGCTCCTATTATCGTTGAGAGGGCATATAGAATTACAGATCATACTGATATTATTGATTGCGGGGAGAAAGAGGTCGACAGTAACCGCTGGGTATGGGATAAACTCGCTTTCTTATATGATGCGATCATGAATAATATGTATGAGTTATTTCAAAGAAATGAAAAAAAGAGCTGATTCAAAGAAATGTTTGAATCAGCTCTTTTGTATTAAGCTTCTAACTTTTTATTTTGTTGCAGTTCAAACTGCTTCTCACTTCTTCTAGCCATAAATAGATAACATAATACAGCACCAATTTCACAAAGAGCTATAACAACACCCATAGGAAGTGCTGTATTGCTTCCACCAATACCTACTAGCGGTGCTACAAGTGCTCCTGAAATGAACTGTAATAAACCTAGTAAAGCTGATGCTGTTCCTGCTGCTTGTTTTTGATTTCTCATCGCTAACGAGAAGCCGGTTGTTGATACAACCCCAACACTTGATACAACAAGAAATAGCGAGCATAAAACACCGATTAGCCCTATTCCTAATACGATTGTAAGTAGTAATGATAGACCGCCAACAGCCGCAATAATAATACCAGCAACAAATAAAGTTTTCTCATTAACTTTCCCTGCTAAGCGGCCAGTAACTTGGCTAGCAATAATAATACCAATACCGTTAATCGCAAAGAACAAACTAAACTGTTGTGGTGATGCCCCGTATATATTTTGCAACACGAACGGTGAACCAGAAATATAAGCAAACATTGCAGCTGTTACTAATCCTTGCGACAATGCATATCCCATAAATAAACGATCTTTCAAAAGCTTTCCGTATGTTGCCAGCGTTCCTGATAATCCACCTGTCTCTCTTTCTTCAGGAGGTAATGTTTCACGTAATACGAAAGTAGATGATATTAGCATGAATACACTAATTACTCCAAGAACGATAAAAACGCCGCGCCATGATGTAAACTGTAATAATTGCCCTCCAATAATTGGTGCCAAAATAGGCGCTGCTCCGTTTACTAACATAAGCAGTGAGAAAAACTTCGTCATTTCAGAACCTGAATACATATCACGTACCATTGCACGTGATATAACGATACCAGCAGATCCTGAAGCACCTTGTAAGAAACGTAAAAGCACTAAACTCCAAATCGATGGTGCAACAGCACAAAGTAAAGAAGAAGCAACATAAATAATAAGAGCGATAATAAGAGGTTTGCGTCTTCCGTAAATGTCACTAATTGAACCAATAAATAACTGCCCTACTGAAAGCCCAAGCAGACAAGCAGTTAATGTAAGCTGCGCGAGGGATGCACCCGTTTGTAAATCATCCGTTAACTTTGGTAAAGAAGGCAAATACATATCAATAGATAATGGCCCAATTGCCGTAAGTGTCCCTAATACAAGAATCATCCATAACCTGTTTGTCTTTACAGGTTTATATATTTCGTGATTAACTCCATTCACTTTTTCCATTCACCCTTTCATATAAATACTTAATCGTAACAATTATAGTTACAACATGAATATACGTCAAGTATACCGTATTTTCCTGTTTAATAATGTAAAAAAAGCGATAGAATCTCTATCGCTTTACTTTTTCAAATTACTATTTGTAAATTTAGATACAGATGCCATCATTTCTCCTGTGTCTAAATATGTGATTTGAATTGGATCTCCTACTTCTGTAAACATTGCATATGGGAATTTCTTCGCCGGTACCATGAATACTTTTTGCTCGTTTTCTAATAGTACGTACACAATCGTATTTTCACCTGATTTTTCTTTATACACACGTTGTACAGTACCTTCTTTTTGCGCTTCTTTCCCATTTGAAGTCGGTCTAAATGAATCACCACTTCCGCTCAGCGCATTTTTATAATTCTCAAGTGCTTCTTTTTGCGTTGAACCCGTTGCAAACACTTTTGCATTAGAAGCATATATGACAGTATGAGCACGTACTAATCCTCCGTCATCAATAACAGGTACAATCCAAGAAGGTTTACCGTACACGTTATAAATAACCGGCATCGTTCCGTGCCATTTCTCTCTCTTAAAGGAATTATCCACTACTTCTGTAGCAGCCGAACCATCCATAATTCCCTTTACTTCTTTTCCATTATAGTAATACAACTTACCTGTACGCGCATCAATAAGCGAATAGCCTAGTGCAGAATCTACTCCTTCTTTCGGAGAGGTGAAATCAGTAAAATAATATAACGTTCCATCCTTACCGAAGATTGGTGTAACTCCTTCTTTCGTTCCCCACTCAGTCGGAATCTTCATATCCGTTTGTGAGAATTTTGTATTCCAAAATCCGTGAATATATTTACCAAAATACGTATTTAATGTAGATGCAGTCTCGTGATTTAATACGCCATCAACGAATTTAGGTGCCTTTCCTTTGTCGTATCTTTTCACTTCACCTGTTTGTGCGTCTACTACTACAACACCTTCTACTTCAAATCCAGATCTTCCTGAAATAAATTCACCATACGTCATTGTATAATACGGTTTCCCTTTATCATCAACTTCAAATTTTGGTTTCCCTTTAAAAACTAAATCTGGCTCTGCTTTTCGAACGACACGTTCTAATTTATTACCGAAAAACATGCTTGGCACATATTTCATTTTATAACCAAGGTGCAGTTTCGCTTCCGCATCAGGATTCGTACCTGACATCGTTACGTACCCTGGAATTGTCTCAGCTTTACGTGCTTTAAAAAATCCTGAAACTTCAATTGGTGCTACATATAAGGCCTCGCCATTTACCATTTGTGGCGTTAATTCTCCTAGCTCAAAATAAGCTACTTTCGGAATATCCCCAAATACTTTTTTCATCTTATTCTCCGCTGTCTTTGGCGGCACTGTAAACGGCTGATCATTTTCAGTAAATGGCTCTGAAATATCTTTCTCGATCTTCACAACAGAATCATATTTTTTTTGCGTGATTACTATATCGTGCAAATAACCAAAATAGCCGTAACTTGCGAGTAAAACAAACATTAGAAGTCCCTTTAACGTACCTTCTAATTTCCCTACCTGCTCTTGTGAGAATAAAACAAGCCCAATTAAAATCGCTACTGCAACAGAATAATGAGTAAGAATAGAATCTGCTCGATCATCAATTAGCCAGAAATATTCATAGATTGCAATACCTATCCAAAATAAAACAGGAATAACTAAAATAGATGATTTCTTACCCTTTACAACTTTCTCATTTCCTCCTTTATCCACCGCGCGAATTTTATTACCGCTTCTAGTCCATGGAATCAAAAACAAAGTGAGAATAGCTAAAACTATAAATTTCATCAAAGGCAATGTCCCCTTTTCTTTTGTCTTCTCCATAAGTATAACAAATAAAGGGTAACCAGGTAAAAATGGGAATGGAAATACTTTTAATTACTTATCACCGCGGCTTAATACAAATCCACTAACTACATATAAAACTGAAGCAATGTAAAAAATAGTCCCTATCGTAAAGAAATCCACTAGGTAACCAGTTGCAATTATAGCTACTCCGCCCCCAATTGATGTCCATACATGGTATTTTCCAATTTCGTAACCAGCTTCCTTATGCGCTACCTTTCGTGCTAACGATGTCTTCTCCGTATTACGCTGCACAGCACCTAAAATACCCATTAAAATTTGGAGAATGTATACATGCCAAACTTCTGTTGCAATAGGGAAAAAAAGCATTAATATAGCCATGGACCATGCGTATATAATTAATAACTTTCTATCACCTACCCTATCAGAGATTCTTCCAACTAACGGATATACTAGAGCTGAAGTTAAGGCAAATAAGCCGTACGCCCAGCCAAATTGCGAGAAACTATTTCCTACATTTCGAAGCAATAGTATATAAAAAGGAAATACCATACTACCCGCCATCATAATAATGCTTTGTGAGGCTACAAATCTTCTATATGTCATTTGCTATACTCCTTATAAAATAAATTCACAAACCTTTCCTCTGGGTCTACTTCCTTCTTCTTCTGAAGGAATTCTTCTATGCGAGGATACGCTTTCTTTAGTTGCTCCTTTTCCGGATAAGAATAATACGGTAAATAATAACTTCCATTATGCTTTAACGTAACATCAATCATCTTTTGAATGACCACTTTTGTTTTCTTTATTTCATCTTCAGAACGCCCTTGATTAATTAGAAGCACAAGCGCAAACATATCATCTTTCGCATAAGATAGCACCGCATTCTCATTCTTTTCTACATAGCGGATTGTAATGTTAAGAAGGTTTAATTCCTCTTCATTTAAAACGCTTCGCAAATCATCTATATACGCTGCAAAACCATCTATCGGTACAAAGTACTCTTGTAAAACTTCGGTCAAGTTTGGATTATCGTATTCCATAAAAGTACTATCAGATCTCATTACGTTATTTCGCGTTTCGTACTTACCATCTGTACGTTCAAAATAACTTCTTTGTATGTCCCAAAATGCGCCCTTTCCCCAGTCACTATAACGTGATAACCCGAGCAAAAATTTCGGCGCAGCTATAATATTTTCTTCTTTTAATTTGCTGTACTCTTTCAACTTCTGTTGATCTTCTGCCAGTACATAATCTGTCACATACATCTCTTTTAAAAATGAATTTGGGGCAACAGAAATACGTGCTAAATGCATACGTATATTCTCATCCCTTCGCACTTTATTCTTAAAGTATGAAGAGTATTCTTTATAATCTAGTACTTTCGTATGCGTTTCATACAATTCATCGTTTGTTAACTGTAGCGTCACATCTAAAATCACACCAAATAATCCATATCCCCCAATTACATACGGAAACAAGTCAGCATTTTCTTCTCTATTTACATTACGCACCGTACCATCTGCCATTAACAATCTGAACGACTCTACTGTATCAATGCTTCATGACGAATATCACGCCCATGTACATTTACACTTAATGAACCACCAACAGTAAAAATATTTTGAGATTGCATCACTTGAACTGCAAGACCATATGGATTGATTTTCTTTTGAATGTCATTCCATGTGACACCGCTTTGCACCCTAATCCTCTTCTTCTCCGGATCGAATTCTAATATTTCATTATATCCTTTCATATCAAGCATCGTACCGTTCGGATAATACGTCTGTCCGCCTTGGCTATGTTGCATACCTGCAATAGAAATCTTCTCTCCAGAAACATTTGCATCTTGCACTAACTGTTTTAATGAACGTTCATCCTCAGCATTTTCAACACGTTTAATTTTCGTTGGAAGCAACTTTCCTACATCGCTCATAATAGGATGTTCTAGTTGCTCTTTATATGTATTTATAGATGTCGCAAGCAACACTGTATAAGCTACAATGACCACCGCTATCTTTCTTTTTTTCAAATGACACTCTCCTCTTCCACAGTTTTCCCTCTTCATATTGTACCTATTTTCCTAAGAAGAAAGTATAAAAAAGAGAGGGCACCTTATTTTAGGTCCCCCCTGATCAAAACTGTTACTTTGCTGCCGGCAATTGTATTGGGTCAAACTTTTCGTACGACGTATATTTTGCATTCGTAATAATGTGTGCCTTATCCTTACCATTACTACTCATAATCATATCTATCTTCGCTGATTCATATTTAAAATCTTTTGTAATGATATATTCTGCATCCACTTCTTCTATCTTCGCATTTTGTGCTTGTAACATTTTCTTCTGCGTTTCATCCATGCTAGTTAACATACTTTCTGTTTCTTGCCCTTTTAATGTAAATTTCAGTTTATATTTATCTCCGCTTTTCTCCATCTTCATTTTATCTAAAACTACTGCTGGTACTTCTAAATTATCTATAATATCTTGAGTCGCTTTCATTCCACCAGCGTTTAATTGCTCCTCTGGTACGGTTATAACTTCTCCTGTATTAGGGTTTTTCACCTCACCAGCAACTTTACCATCCACAGTATACACTACAACATCTGTACCAGAAATATTCATTTCAGAACGAGAATTCTTTGTCTTTGGCTCTAATTGCATCTTAGCCTTTAATATATCCATCTCTGTTCCCTCAGCTTTTAACCCTACATCATATGTCATCGTTACATTTTCTTCATTTTTAAAAGCTTCGTTCGTTTTCTTGAAAACATCCTTCGCTTCTAATTCCTTTTCTTTTTGCATGGCTTCTTTTTTCGGTTCATCAGTCTTTGTTGTTTTCTCATTGCTACACCCTACCCCTAGACTGATTGCAAGCACTAAACTTGAAATAATAATAGTTTTTTTCATAATGTCTCCCCCTTTCCCAAAATAATATCACCTCTTTTCCTACGAAATCTATATAATTTTTAATCTTTATTCGCTATATAGCGACATGTTTAATGAAGGTTTTAAATATGATGTAAATAACAACAACTCATTTCAGGAGGTCATTATGAAGGCGATCATTTGCACACAGTATGGACCACCTAACGTTCTTCAGCTTCAAAATATAGAGAAACCTACACCTAAAAAGAACGAAGTATTAATTAAAATTCACGCAACAAGTGTAACGACTGGAGATTGTAGAATACGCGGCTTTAATAGCCCCCTCTTATTTTGGATTCCTATGAGGATCATATTAGGTTTCAGAAAACCGAGAAAACCTGTACTCGGCGTAGAGTTATCCGGTGAAATCGAAGAAGTAGGAACAGATGTAACTCAATTTTAAAAAGGTGATCCAATTTTTGCATTAACAGAACTAAACCTCGGTGGTTATGCCGAGTACACATGCGTACATGAAAGTGGATTAATAACATTAAAACCTACCAATGTGACGTATGAAGAAGCGGCAGTTATTCCTTTTGGCGGAACTTCAGCATTACATTTCCTGAGAAAGGGCCGTATAAAAAAAGGGCAACAAGTGCTCATATATGGTGCCTCCGGATCAGTAGGAACAGCTGCTGTACAACTTGCTAAATATTTCGGCGCGACCGTTACGGCTGTTTGTAGTAATTCAAATTTTGAACTCGTGCAATCTTTAGGAGCTGATAAAGTAATTGATTATACGAAAGAAGATTTTACTAAGCAAGGCAAATGCTACGATATTATATTTGATGCAGTTGGGAAGTATAAAAAATCCCTTTGTACAAATACATTAACACCCAATGGAAAATATGTATCTGTTAATGGAATGATGGCCAAGGTAAGTAAAGAGGATATGATTCTATTAAAAAAACTAGTCGAAACGGAAAAACTAAAGCCCGTTATTGATAGAACTTACCGATTAGAAGAAATTGCTGAAGCTCATATGTATGTGGAAAAGGGACATAAAAAAGGGAACGTTTCGATTACCTTAAAATAAAATATATTCAGAAAATAATATTGACAATTCTTTTTGTAAGATTTACTATTAGTACCATATTAAAAAACTACATACACATACTCTTATCAAGAGTGGCGGAGGGACTGGCCCGATGATGCCCGGCAACCGAGCTTATAACGTATAAGCTAAGGTGCTAATTCCTGCAGAACGATTTTCGTTTTGGAAGATAAGAGAGGAACCTATTTCGTCTATTCGGCACCTCTCTTATTTTTGAGAGGTGCTTTTTATTTTGGAACGTATATTAAGGGGGAATTATAGATGAAAAAGGTGTTATTAAGTATTGTAAGTGGAGCGGTATTATTGTTAGGTGCATGTGGTGCTAATTCTGATAAAGAGGTAAAAGCATTAGATGAGAAAAAGATTACTGTCGGCGTAACGGGTGGACCGCATGAACAAATTTTTGAAAAGGTAAAAGAAGTGGCAGCAAAAGATGGTCTCGAAATTGATGTAAAGGTATTTAATGATTATGTAGCGCCAAACGTATCTTTAGATGAAAAAAGCCTCGATGTAAATAGCTATCAAACTAAATCTTATTTAGACGTATTTAAAGCTGAACGCAACATGAAATTAACTGAAGTATTTTCCACAGTAACATTCCCTATGGGTGTATATTCTAAAAGCTTAAAAGATGTAAAAGAATTAAAAGAGGGCGATGCAATCGCTGTCCCAAATGATCCAACAAATGAGCTTCGTGCTTTAAAGCTATTTGAAAAAGCAGGTGTTTTAAAGGTTGATCCAAAAGCTACAGAAAAAGCGACTGCAAAAGATGTAATTGAAAACCCGAAAAATTTAAAGATTGTTGAATTAGAGGCATCTCAATTACCAACACAGCTAAGTGAAGTAAAGGCAGCTGCAATTAATACAAACTTGGCATTAGGTGCAAAATTAAGCCCAGCGAAAGATTCTATTTTCCGCGAAGGAAAAGATTCACCATATGTGAATTGGGTCGTTGTTCGTACTGAAAATAAAGATGATGCTGTTGTTAATAAATTAAAGAAAGCTTATCAATCTAAAGAAGTAAAAGATTTCATTGAGAAAAAATTCGATGGTTCTGTTTTACCGTCTTGGTAGGAGCTGACTATAATGATTGAATTAAAAAACGTCTCCAAAGTATTTACAACAAAAAAAGGGAATGTTGAGGCTCTTAAATCAACTTCCCTTAAAGTAAAAAAGGGCGAAGTATTTGGAATCATCGGATATAGTGGCGCTGGTAAAAGTACATTAATCCGTTGTGTAAATTTATTAGAAAAACCAACGACAGGAGATATCATTGTAAATGAACAAGAGTTAACAACCTTATCGACAAAAGAACTCGCAAAGGCGAGAAAAAAGATCGGCATGATTTTTCAAGGATTCAATTTACTTAAAACCGTTACCGTTTATGAAAATATCGCACTACCCTTACGTCTATCTGGTCTTCCCAAAAATGAAATTGAAAAAAGGGTAGAAAAGTATTTACGCATTGTTGATCTCTTTAATAAAAAAGATGCCTATCCAAGTGAATTATCTGGTGGTCAAAAACAACGTGTAGCGATCGCTCGCGCACTATCTCATGAGCCTGAAGTTTTATTAAGTGATGAAGCAACGAGCGCATTAGATCCGGAAACGACTGATTCTATTCTTGATTTATTATTAAAGATCAACGAAGAAATCGGAATTACGATTTTGCTAATTACACACGAAATGAATGTCATCCAGCGTATTTGTGACCAAGTTGCTGTAATGGAACATGGATCTGTCGTTGAAAGTGGAACAGTGAAGGACATTTTTACAAATCCACAACATGTAACAACGAAGAAATTTGTAAATAGCGCGTTTGCAGCTAAAATTCCAGAAGAGGTACAGAAAGAACTACAAAGCACCGGGGTAATCATAACACTTTCATTTATAGGAACCGCTTCAGGAGAACCAGCGTTAGCTGTCGCTACAAAACGTTTCCACGTATATCCTAATATTTTATCAGGCAATATTACACAGTTAAAACATGAGGCATATGGAAAACTGATCGTTCATATGCAAGGTGAAAAAAGTGAAGTACACCGTGCCTTATCATTTTTACAAGAACAAGGGATCATCGTAGAAGGAGGTAGAACAGATTATGGGAAACAAGTCCTTTTTGGATGAGTGGGGTAACGTAATATGGGAAGCAACAATTCAAACATTTCAAATGACATCTATTTCACTACTTATCTCTATTCTTATTGCATTACCACTCGGTGTCACACTTGTTTTAACGAGACCTGGTGGACAGCGAGAAAATAAAATTATCTATCCTATTCTTAATACAGTTATTAATATCATTCGTTCTCTTCCGTTTATCATTCTATTATTCTTCATTTTACCTTTTACAAAGTTTCTAATGGGAACGTCCATTGGCGTGCAAGGTGTTATCGTACCACTTGTTGTCTTCACAGCCCCTTACATTGCCCGTTTAATGGAAACTGCTTTATTAGAAGTGGATCGCGGTGTCATTGAAGCATATCAAGCAATGGGAGTCTCTACTTTAAAAATCATTTGGCACGTTATGGTTAAAGAAGCTCGCCCGTCTCTCGTACTTGGATTAACAATCGCAACGATCGGCTTAATCGGTGCAACAGCAATGGCTGGACTTGTCGGTGCTGGCGGCCTTGGTGATTTAGCATATCGATTCGGACATTTACGCTACGAACCTGAAGTAATGTATGCAACCGTCTTTATTTTGATTATCCTCGTTCAAGGATTACAGTCTTTAGGGAATGGTGTTGCACGAAGATTGAAGAAAGATTAAAAAGAAGGTATCTCATTGAAATGAGATACCTTCTTTTTAATTATAAAATTATCTCTTAAATCCACCTTCTGAATGAATAACTTGCCCTGTAATCCATTCGGCTTCTTCGCTCACTAAAAACTTAATAAGCCTTGCTGCATCCTTTGGCTCACCAATTCTGCCGAAAGGAAACATCGGTCTTAATCCTTGCTTTATCTCCTCAGTCATCCATCCTGTACTAGTTGGACCTGGATTAATTGCATTCACTGTTATCCCTAAATGGGCCACTTCCGCTGACAACGTACTAGTAAGAGCGTCAATTGCTCCCTTCGTTGTTGCATACGCTAATTCTCCTGCCATAGGTCCTTTAAATTGTCCCGACGTCATATTCACAATTCTACCACCAGATTTCTTATCAAAACCTTGGGCAAATTGACTACTTAACAATGTAGTCGCACGAACATTTACCATGTAGTGCTTATCTAGTTCTTCAGCAGTCAAATTAGAGAAATCATTATTTGTAGAATATGCTGCATTATTAATTAATATATGAGGGTACCCTAATTGTTCAGTAACTTTATTTATAAGCTGATTTGATGCATCATTCTGAGTTAGATCTAACTCCATGCTCGATACTTTGACACCGTTTTGTATCAACTTTTCTTTTAATTGTATTTGTTCATTTTTATCAACGCCCCAAGGCATCTCTTTATCGTATTCTGTCCAATACGTAAAAAATATATCGTATCCAGCCTCTGCTAACTCCGTGCAAATAGCTGCTCCTATACCGTCTAGACGACTTACACCTGTAACAACTGCTACTTTATTTTTTAATTGATTCATCATATACTCCTCCAAAGTTAAAGGACGCATATTTTATATAAGAGATATAAATTTCCCCACATAGGCATCTATCCTTACAAAAGGGATGTACAAAACAAATATGCATTCCTTGAATGATTTATAGGTAGCTAAATAAACCCTCACTTACGAGAGAAAAATTCATCTATCTAATTTCTAATCATTACAAGTTCATCCACATATCTATTCTTTGCCTCCTTTTGATATATCTCCATTATTAGTCTACCAAAATAGATGAAATGTTACAAAAAATAAAACAATTACTCCTAACCTATTTTTGTTCACATTTCCTCCATTGTGAATTTATTCACAATGGATATATAATAAACATGTAAATACAATACAGTGGAGGGATTTCAATGGTTATCAATTTTTTAAGAACTGATAAACGCGCTACTTTCATATTATTATTTTTACGACTTTACATAGGATATGCATGGCTTGCTGCTGGAATAGGAAAAGTTTTTGGACAATCTTTTGACGCAAGTGGTTTTCTAAAAGGAGCTATTGCTCAAGCATCAGGTGACCACCCTGCAGTACAAGGTTGGTGGGCAGATTTTCTTCAACATTTTGTTCTTCCAAACGCAGACCTATTTAGCTTTTTAGTTCAATGGGGAGAAATTTTAGTAGGGCTAGGTTTGATTTTAGGTGGATTAACAAAAACAGCTGCATTTTTCGGCATCATAATGAACCTTTCATTTTTATTAAGCGGAACTGTTAGTGTAAACCCAAACCTGCTTATTTTAACTATGTTCATTTTAGTTGCAGGACAGAATGCTGGACGTATTGGATTAGATGGTTATGTTTTCCCAAAACTTTTCAAAAAAAATAACCGTGAAGCATATAAATTAAGTAAAACTGCATAAGAATAGTTCATCTTTTAAATATAAATAAGGAAAGAGCCTACATTCAGGCTCTTTTCTCATTTACACCAAAACATTTCACAGTTTGCCTTATCCGCAATGTTAAACTCAATCATATATAACCGAATAAATGTGTACGACTTTATTTCAAGCACCTAAAAAGCTTAAAGACTAAAACAAGCCATTATAAAACCCTAAATTCTTTCATACTTTCTCCAA
This sequence comes from Bacillus sp. C30, assembly GCF_040838255.1. Taxonomy (NCBI): domain Bacteria; kingdom Bacillati; phylum Bacillota; class Bacilli; order Caryophanales; family Bacillaceae; genus Bacillus; species Bacillus sp. C30. The sequence continues at coordinate 18,059 of NZ_JBFPJH010000020.1, forward strand.
GAATATAGTGTGAAAACCACATCAAATTCTGCTTCATAATAGCCACATTAATTCCTGGCTGGTCAGAACTATATGCCATTCCTTTAAAAATAATTAATTCTGTATTAACTTCCATATCCCTTAACCCTTGATATAGCTCATATGCATTGGAAGTTGGAATCCTTGCATCCTTTTCGCCATGTTGGATTAAGGTAGGCGTACAGGCTGATTTAATATATGTCATTGGCGATGTTTTTGTATATATATCTGGATCATTCCATGGAGTATTTCCTAAATGCATTCTAATAAAGTAAGGGATATCTGTATTTACATAATGGGTACTCCAGTTAGTAATTCCGCCCCCAACTGAAATAGCTTTAAATCTATTACTAAACGTAGAACAGAAGGCTGATATATATCCTCCGTTACTCCATCCCATAACTCCTACTCTATCTTTATCTACAATCCCTTGCTCAACTAGTTCATCCACTCCAGATATAACATCCTCGTAGTCAGCAATTCCCTGTTTTCTATAGTTGGCTTTTAAGAACTCATTACCATAGCCAGAACTTCCTCTATAGTTTGGCTCTAAAACTATAAAGCCTTTTTCGATAAACTGCTCAATCGGATATTTCTCATTAAAACAGTCTGAGAATATCGGAAAAGATGCCCAAGCTGGTCCACCATGGATTACTACTAATAAAGGATATTTTTTGTTGGCATCAAAATCTACTGGGGTTGATAAAACACCCTCTATTTCAAGACCATCACTACTTTGCCATGAGATTATTTCCCTGTTACTTTTCAGCTTCCCTTTAAAAAAGCTATTTTCATCCGTTATTTTTTTATCGTCTAAATAGATTTCAAAGGTTTCATTTGTTATAGCCTTACTATAGGATATATGATTTCCATCCCTTGTTATAGAAGCATCCATTATAAAGCCATCTACTTTGTCACCTAACATTTCCACAGTGCCATCCTCACATAGCAATCCAATACGATAGTTAGTTTTATCCTGCCATCTAATTAAAATCCCCTTATCTGTCCACTGTAATGGCATAACCGTACTATCAAAGTTTGTTAGAGGCTGAATTACCTCTCCAGTATTCATATCATATATCTCTAATGTACTTTCTTGTATATGGTTTCTATAGTAATCCTTCTCTCTTATGCTTGCTGAGTAACATATTTTGCTGCCCTCAGGAGAAAAGCAAACGCTCCCGCCCAACAACTTATCTACATTCATCTTTTGTAGTTCCTCAGCTTCAACATCTAATATGTATAGATCACTATTCATATGATCGTTTAGGCTTGGTGTAGCCATAAATACAACCTTTGTCCCATCATTTGAAATATCAAAGTTATGTATATAAAAATCCTTACCATCCGTTAGTTGATAAACACCGCTAATCTCACGTTCCTCTTTATCATTTTGTATCCCTTTTTCTATTTCAATGTAATATAAACAATTATTCCGATGTTCCTTACCTGCATGTTGGAAGTCCCCATATAGCTCTTTACGTTTCTTTATTTCCTCACATTCTTTTGACTGTGCAACATAATAAAAACCTTTACCAGTAGGCTCCCATTTGAATGTACTGACCCCTTCTTTCTCATCAGTAATTTGTAACTCACTATAACCATCTATTGACTTAACAAAGATTTGATTTTTCTTATTATCTCTGTCACCAACTGGGCTAAGGTATGCAATATCCCTAGAATCTGGGGACCATAATGGGTGTATACTATCTATATCCCCAGTTGTTAATAGGTAACTCTGCTCCTTATCTTTTTCATATATCCATATATGATTCCTATATGTATTGTCTTTCCAGTTAGCTGTCTTCTTAACAAATGCTACGCCTTTGCCGTCATCACTTATATTTGCACCTGATAAGGTTGGTAATGAAATAATCTCTTCTATACTTAAATATGTTTTTTCTTTCACCTTCATTAATAAACCCCCTTATAATGTCTAGTAATCTAATTTGTTCAATAAAGTGAAACTTTAATCAGTGTTTTTTTCCATCAACGAATATCCGAAATAACAACAGAAAATTCAGTTAAATAAAAGTAGTTCCGTCCCAAATCCGATAAAACCTCATGCTATCTGCCGGTTTTTATACTTTTTAAATCCCACTGACCGATCTAATGAGGGATCATCTTGAATTTCAAGACAAGGCTGATAATCTCTCCCACTGCCAGTTCCTTGCCCCTCTTTAATCCACTTATCGATTTTAGATGTTCTTTTTTTCGACACAAAAATGCCCCTTTAGATAATCATATCCAAAGGGGCAAAGCTTCACAACTTTTTTATAAACGTCGTGACTTTATTTTAAATTTACAATAATCTAGTTACTCTACCAATCTCCTACTCAACAGTAACAGACTTAGCTAAGTTACGTGGCTTATCAACGTCACATTCGCGGTGAAGCGCTGCGTAGTATGAGATAAGTTGGAATGGAATAACTGCTACTAGCGGTGCTAGTGCTTCGTGTACAGCTGGTAATACGAAGCTGTCACCTTCCATTTCTAAGCCTTTCATTGAGATGATACATGGGTTAGCTCCGCGTGCTACTACTTCTTTCACGTTACCACGAATTCCAAGGTTTACGTGCTCTTGTGTAGCAAGTGCGATAACTGGTGTACCGTTTTCGATTAAGGCAATTGTACCGTGTTTTAATTCTCCTCCAGCAAATCCTTCTGCTTGGATGTAAGAGATTTCTTTTAGTTTTAACGCACCTTCTAAACCTACGAAGAAGTCTACGCTACGTCCGATGAAGAAGCAGTTACGCGTTGTTGCTAAAAATTGTTTTGCTAATGCGTCCATTTCTTCTTTTTGATCACAAAGTACTACCATTGCATTTGCTACAAGTCCTAATTCATGTGTTAAATCGAAATCAAGAACCTCACCTTTTGCTTTTGCAATGTCAGCCGCTAAGATTGAAAGTACTGCAAGCTGTGCTGTGTATGCTTTCGTCGATGCAACTGCGATTTCTGGTCCTGCATATAAAGGAAGTGTATAATCAGCTTCACGAGAAAGCGTAGAACCAGGTACGTTTGTAATTGTTAATGCTTTATGACCCATTTCATTTGTTTGCACAAGTACTGCACGGCTATCAGCTGTTTCACCACTTTGTGAAATATAAATGAAGAATGGTCTTTCTGTTAATAATGGCATGTTGTAAGAGAATTCACTTGCTACATGTACTTCAACTGGTACTTTCGCAAATTTCTCAATGAATTGCTTTCCAACAAGACCTGCATGATAACTTGTTCCACATGCAATGATGTAAATGCGATCGCTATCTAAAATTGCGTTACGGATATCTTGATCTAATTCAATTTCGCCATTTTCATCTTGGTACTTTTGAATAATATTACGGATTACAAGTGGTTGCTCGTCGATTTCTTTTAGCATGAAATGAGGATACGTTCCTTTTTCAATATCACTTGCGTCTAATTCCGCTGTAAACGGTGCACGTTCAATCGTTTCACCTTGTAAGTTTTTAATTGTAATGCTTTCTTTTGTTACGATTACCATTTCTTTATCCATTAACTCGATAAATTGATCTGTAACTTGCAACATCGCCATAGCGTCGCTTGCAATAACATTAAAGTTATCACCAGCACCTACTAATAGCGGGCTTTTGTTTTTAGCAACATAAATCATGTTTGGATTTTCAGCATCAAGTAGTCCGATTGCGTAAGAACCATGTAAAAGAGATAACGTTTGACGGAACGCGTCTTCTACACTTAGTCCTGTACTTACTTGTTGTTCCATAAGTTGCACGATAATTTCTGTATCTGTTTCACTTACGAACGTTACATCTTGTAAATATTCCTTTTTCACTAACTCATAGTTTTCAATTACACCGTTATGAACTAGTGTAAAGCGTTTTGATGTACTTTGATGCGGATGCGCGTTTAGTTTGCTTGGAACACCGTGTGTAGCCCAGCGTGTGTGACCGATTCCCACGCTTGCTGCTACGTTCTCTTCTACGACTTCGCGAAGTTTTGCAATACGGCCTTTTTCTTTGTATACAACAACACCGTTCTCTGCTTGTACTGCAATACCTGCTGAATCATATCCGCGATATTCTAGCTTTTCTAAACCTTTTAATAAAATTTCCTTTGCATCTTGCTCTCCAATAAATCCTACGATTCCACACATGTTTAGTCGCCGTTACAAATGCTTACACTGCTCTGCGAACATGTAACGACATAGTCCGATACCATTTTTATTTATACTAAAAAACGGATTACATATTGCTAGCCCTGTAAGCTTGTAACGGCTTTCACCTTCCTCTCGATTGGGTTAAAGTCCGTATATACTTATACAGCTAGTATTCATCCGTTCCTCTTCTCTCATCACACTTTCACCTTTGTCCACTAAGTCACCTTAATGTTTTAAGTAAAAGATTGCGGTTGTGATGAACAACCGGGAGTCATCCGCCGAAATCTCGATAAACTCCACCTCGTCAACTACACTACTTGTAGTTCTGGCGCTTTTATAATTTACAATATTTCCTTTGAGAAAAAGAACAAGACCATCGTATAACAAACAATATAAATCGTCAATGAAATTTTTTTCATTGTCTATAAAACATATGAAAAAGGAGCACTTCTTGTGCTCCTTTTAAAACAAATTTGGTAAATTATTCAGCTCCAACTTCCGCTTTCACAACTTCTACAATACGATGTACATACCCATCACAAATTTCTTGTGTCGGTGCTTCTGCCATTACACGAATAAGTGGTTCTGTTCCAGATGGACGAACAAGAATACGACCGTCTCCGTTCATTTCTTCCTCTACAACACGAATAATTTCTTTAATTTTCTCATTTTCTAATGCTAGTTTTTTATCTGTTACACGAACGTTTACTAGTAATTGTGGGAATTTTGTCATCTCGCCTGCAAGCTCAGATAATGGCTTTTTCGTCATTTTCATGATGTTTACAAGTTGAAGTGCACTTAACATTCCATCACCAGTTGTAATGTAATCAAGTAAGATAATATGACCTGATTGTTCTCCGCCCAGGTTATATCCACCACGTTTCATCTCTTCCATTACGTAGCGATCACCAACTGCTGTTTTATCACTTGTAATATTGTTTGCTTCAAGCGCTTTGTAGAAACCTAAGTTACTCATAACTGTTGAAACAACTGTATTATGTTTCAATTGACCAGTTTCTTTCATATACTTCGCGCAAATAAACATAATTTGATCGCCATCAACGATGTTTCCTTTTTCGTCTACTGCGATTAAACGGTCTCCGTCACCATCAAAAGCAAGACCAATGTCAGCACCTTTTTCTTTTACTAATTCAGCTAACACTTCTGGATGCGTAGAACCTACTCCAGCGTTAATATTCATACCGTTCGGTGAAGTTCCCATTGTTGAAATGTCAGCTTCTAAATCTGCAAATAAATATGGAGCTAAAGAAGATGTAGCACCATGTGCACAATCTAAAGCAATATGTAAACCAGAGAAATCTTCCTCTACAGTTTGTTTAATGTATTGTAAATATTTTTGTCCACCTTCAAAGTAATCACTCACTTGTCCAAGGTTAGTACCTGTTGGACGTGGTAGCTCATCAACTTCTTTGTCTAATAACGCTTCAATTTCTGCTTCTTGCTCATCTGTTAATTTAAATCCATCTGAACCGAAGAACTTAATTCCATTATCTTGTACTGGGTTATGAGATGCAGAGATCATAACACCTGCTTGCGCCCCTAAAGCTTTTGTTAAATAAGCCACACCTGGTGTAGAAATAACACCAAGGCGCATTACTTCCGCTCCAGTTGATAATAGGCCTGCTACTAAAGCTCCTTCTAGCATATGTCCAGATACACGTGTATCACGGCCAATAATCACTTTTGGACGATCTGTATCTTTTGTTAATACATAGCCGCCAAAACGTCCTATTTTAAAAGCTAATTCAGGTGTTAATTCCTTATTTGCAACCCCGCGTACTCCGTCTGTACCAAAATATTTACCCATTATTATTCGCTCCTTTTTCGTGCTCTTTTTGATTATCTACTGTTGGTTCTTGGCTCGTTTCTTGGCTATTTTCTTTTTCTTTGTCTTTTTCTTTTTCCTGATCCTTTTCTGGATCTGGTTCAGGATTTTTTGGTTTTTCAGTTTGATTTTCTTGATTGTTTTTTGAATCTGGTTGTTCAATATTACCCTGTACTTCTTTATCCGGCTTTTCTTTCTTCACAATTGTGACTTTAGCACTTTTTTGTTTTGCTTCTATCGAAATATTACCAGGACCACTCACTTGAATAGAAACATCCTTCGTCCCCGGAGATACATTTTGAAGATTAATCGCCGCTGTTATTTGAGCAGCTGTTATTTTATCTACTATACTTGCTTCTCCTGAAATATCAACGCTTATCTTTCCATCTTGTGGCGAAAGTAGCTGCGCAGTAACATCATTCGGAATTCCACTTTTTTGAATCGGGATACCATCAATAGTTTTACTTTTCGTTTGTTTTACCTTTTGTACCCCTACGGAAACCTTCACTTGATTTGGTTTTGCACTTGTTACACCTTTTGGCAATAAAACAGAGGCATCGAATGTTGTAGAATCCGTCAATTGACTAAAATCTACCTCGACCCCCTCTATAGATTGTATATTATCCAAAATGTCTTTTGGACCTGCTATCGTTACTTCTCTCGGCTCAACGCTAATATTTGTAACAGTCAATCCTTCTGGTAAACTCCCCTTTTTCGTATACGTCACAGGAACAGTTTTTTCAGTATTATTGGCCGTAGCTTGCGTCGCCACATTCAATGTTACACTAATTTTAGATGGACTCGTTCTTACATTTAAACGTTTTCCTTCTTTATTGTATAATGTAACTTCGGCTGTTTTTGTAACAGTTTTATTAACACCTTTTAAATCAATATACGCCTTAGCAGATGAAATACTTTCGATTTCTTCTTTCGTCCCAACTACCTCAACAGTATCAGGTTTAATGTTTGATTTTTCGAGAGTAGCACCCGCTGGCATCTGATCCTCATTTGATAATTTTAAGTCTACATGAACATATTTTCTCGCTTTTTCATGAAGAGTAACTTTGATTGTTGCTGGTTGGACTGTTCCTTTCACATCATCTGGAAGCCCATTCGCTTTTAAAGAAACTTCATAAGTTCCTTTTTGACTATCTCGCAAATCAACTGATATATCAAATTGTTTTTTTGCTTTTGCTGTAGCAACTGCTGATTTTGGACCTTCCAACTTCACCTTAACTCCACCTGATGGAATACCACTTACAATATATTTCTCTTCATCATACTTCAGGGTAATAGGATAATCAGTTAATGTTTCTTTCGTTTCATTTACGAAAGGTAATATACTCGATGTCGTATTTTTTTCAGTTAAAGTTGCTGACATGAAAAGCATACACGCCAATAGTAATGAGATTCCTTTTAAAAACCAATGATTCTCCATTAACTTATCCATGACGCTTTCTCCTCCAATTCCATAAAGACGAAGAAGTCGTTTTTTCGTTCCCACTAAATTCTGCTAACAACATGTCCTTCAGCTGTTCTGTCTTCAAATCACGATGTAACTTACCGTTTTTCGTTAAAGAAATTTGGCCTGTTTCTTCCGACACAACTACTGTAATACTATCAGTGACTTCACTAACTCCCATTGCAGCGCGATGCCTAGTTCCTAACTCCTTAGAAATAAATGGGCTTTCTGATAACGGAAGGTAACATGCTGCTGCTTTAATTGTACTTCCCTGCATAATTACTGCTCCATCATGAAGAGGGGTATTAGGGATAAAAATATTAATGAGTAATTCCGATGATACATTTGCATTTAGCGGAATACCCGTTTCTACATAATCATCCATCCCAGTCTCTTTTGACAAAGTAATTAGTGCACCAATTCTACGTTTTCCCATATATTCCGTTGCTTTAGCTATCGCTGTTGCAACAATTTCAGGTTCATCTTCCCCCTGATTTCCCACACGCGAAAATAAGCTACCCCGTCCTAGCTGCTCAAGTGCTCTTCTCAATTCTGGCTGGAAGATAATAATAACGGCTAAAAATCCCCACGTTAATACTTGTTCCGTTAGCCAATATAGCGTATGCAATTCAAGTAAAATACTAATCATCCGGACGACAATAATAACTGTAATACCTTTTAAAAGTTGCACAGCCTTCGTGCCCCGAATTATAAGAATTAGCTTATATATAATAAACCATACAACAGCAATATCTAATGCCGTACTAAGATATTTCAAAATGGTCGTATCTTCAAAAGGCATGCTAACCCTTCCTCCTACTTACGAGCAATTCTATCCATATATTGAAATATTATTTTATGCTCTATCTGTATGTATTTCCAACAACTAGTTAATTATACCATACATGAACCAAACGACAATTACAAACGCCCCCCTTTAGCTTAAATTGGTAAGATGTCAAACTTTCTTATCCTACAGTATAATATAAGTCATTATTATACGCCTATTTTCAAATAAAAAAAGCAACTTCTCAGTTGCTTTTCTTACATTTATTTTAGTTTTTCACCGAACAAAGAACCCATTAAAGCAACCGCTGTTGTTGCTGTTCTGTTTCTCTCATCTAAAATCGTATTTACTTCAACAAATTCAGCAGATGTAACAATATCAGCTTCTGCTAACATCTCCATCGCTAAGTGGCTTTCACGATAAGATAGACCACCAATTACAGGTGTTCCAACTCCTGGTGCGTCATGAGGATCAAGCCCATCTAAATCTAATGATAAATGAACACCGTCAGTATGAGATAAATACGCAATTGTTTCTTCCATAACAGCCGTCATACCCATACGATCAATTTCATGCATTGAGAATACTTTAATGCCTTCTTCACGAATAAAGTCCTTTTCTCCTTCATCTAATGCACGTGCACCTATAATTACAACGTTCTCTTTTTTTACTTTCGGGTATGCCCCGTATAAATCTACAAGTGAAGAATGTCCATAACCTAAACTTGCAGCAAGTGACATACCGTGAATATTTCCAGATGGTGATGTTTCTTCTGTATTTAAATCACCGTGTGCATCATACCAAATAACACCTAAATTTTTATAATGTTTCGCCACACCAGCTAGCGTACCGATAGCAATACTATGATCACCGCCTAATACAAGTGGAAAACGACCTTCTTCTATAATATGATCAACCTTAGTCGCTAGTTCATTACATACAGTTGCAACTTGAGTAAGGTTTCGTAACTTTGTATTTTCATCTACTTCTTTTTCTCTCTCTATACATATATCTCCCATATCTTTTACGTCATATCCAATTTGTTCAATTCTTTCAACTACCCCTGCATAACGGATCGCGCTTGGTCCCATATCAACCCCGCGACGCATCTGTCCTAAATCCATTGGAACTCCAATAACTGAGATTTCTTTTTTCATAGATAGTATCCCCCTTTTATGCCTTCACTAAATATTTTAAATCTTTTATATAGTCTGACTCAACTCGACATTTTTCTGCATGGATATACATTTTATTCACTTATATTTACGTTGGACTCCCGATTTTTAAACTATTCTATGTATAAAGTTAACTTAATGAACCAACTAACTTTTCTATCAGCTAATATTTTTATCCGTGCCTTTCTCCATCAATACCTAGAATTACACAAAACATCCTCAAATAACTGAATTTAAAAAACACTTCTACACTTAGAAGCGTTTTTCTGATGCTAGTTTCCACACTGCTGCAATATTTCTCGCTGTCATTTCTATATTCTCTTCTGCCCTTTTATATGCCTCTTCTAATGTCATTGGACTTGCTGTAATACTAAATACTGCATCAATTCCCTTTTCATAAACAATTGTATAGTTCGGAGATACAGATCCACCAATAGCAATTACAGGAATATGACGGCATTTCGCCCGCTTCGCGACACCAACAGGAGCTTTTCCATAAGCTGTTTGTTCATCTATCCTTCCCTCACCAGTTACAATAAGATCGGCACCCTCTATACACTTATCAAAATTTGTATAATCTAATACAATTTCAATCCCTTTTCTTAGCTGTCCCTTTAGTACTGCAACGACAGCGGCTCCCATTCCTCCAGCTGCCCCTGCACCAGGTATTAGGGACACATCAAAAGATACGTACTGTTTAAGTATATTAGCATAATGTTTTAAATTCCCGTCTAGCTCTTTCATCATCTCTACATTCGCACCCTTTTGTCTCCCAAATACAAAAGACGCTCCCTTTGGTCCAGCTAATGGATTGTCGACATCACATGCTGCTTCTAGCTTTATATCCTTCAAACGTGTATCCATACGAGAAAGGTTAAGAGCAGTAATCAAATGTAATGTTCCTCCAGAGGGCTCAATTACTTCACCTTTCCTATTAATAAACTCTACGCCTAAAGCAGACAACATACCTGCCCCACCATCATTTGTAGCACTTCCTCCAAGCCCTAAAATAATGTGTTTAGCTCCTTGATCTAATGCATGTAATATCAGTTCACCTGTCCCTTTTGTCGTTGTAATAAGTGGGTTTCTCTTTTCAATTGGAACGTGTTGTAATCCTGATGCTGCCGCCATTTCAATAAATGCTGTCTCCTTATCCTTAGACATACCATAATAGGCTTGCACACTCTCCCCAAGCGGCCCTGTCACATTAAGTGATATAATTCCCCCCATTGTAGCACCAACAAGAGATTCGACCGTTCCTTCACCTCCATCTCCAATTGGTACTTTAACGTACTCTGCTTTAGGAAAAACTGCTGCAAAACCCCTTTCAATAGCTTCACATACCTCTATAGCTTTCAGGCTTTCTTTATATGAATCCGATGCAATGACAACTTTCATAATTATCCCCCCTTATTCAATCCCTTTTTTTCATTTTAAACGATATACGGAAAAGTTTTCTTTTTGAGTGGAATTTAAACACAAAAAAAGCTTACATCATTTGATGTAAGCTTTTCCTATTTATATGGAGCCTAGCGGGATCGAACCGCTGACCTCCTGCGTGCAAGGCAGGCGCTCTCCCAGCTGAGCTAAGGCCCCTTAGTAATTAAGCGGAAGACGGGATTCGAACCCGCGACCCCAACCTTGGCAAGGTTGTATTCTACCACTGAACTACTTCCGCGAAAATGGTGAGCCATGAAGGATTCGAACCTTCGACCCTCTGATTAAAAGTCAGATGCTCTACCAACTGAGCTAATGGCTCGTAAATGGCTGGGCTAGCTGGATTCGAACCAGCGCATGACGGAGTCAAAGTCCGTTGCCTTACCGCTTGGCTATAGCCCATTAATATTTACTAGTATGGTTATCTTTTCAAAAAAATAAACCCTCTCAGGTTATTTTAAAGAAAATGGTGGAGGGGGGCAGATTCGAACTGCCGAACCCAAAGGAGCGGATTTACAGTCCGCCGCGTTTAGCCACTTCGCTACCCCTCCGACATTTAAAAATATATGGTGGAGGATGACGGGATCGAACCGCCGACCCCCTGCTTGTAAGGCAGGTGCTCTCCCAGCTGAGCTAATCCTCCGAAGTGGTGACCCGTACGGGATTCGAACCCGTGTTACCGCCGTGAAAGGGCGGTGT